>JAOPVG010000022.1 GCA_025966255.1 Jatrophihabitans sp. | reverse complement strand
ACCTCGCCCTTGACGATCGCCTGGGCCAGGCCCTCGACGACCGCGGTCTTGCCCACGCCGGGCTCGCCGATCAGCACCGGGTTGTTCTTGGTGCGGCGGCTGAGCACCTGCATGAGGCGCTCGATTTCCTTCTCGCGCCCGATGACGGGGTCCAGCTTGCCTTCCCTGGCCGACTGGGTCAGGTTGCGGCCGAACTGGTCGAGGACGAGCGACGTCGACGGCGCCGACTCGGCGGTTGCGCCGGCGGGCTCCTTGCTCTGGTAGCCGTTCAGCAGCTGGATGACCTGCTGGCGGACCTTGTTGAGGTCGGCGCCGAGCTTCACCAGTACCTGGGCCGCGACACCTTCGCCCTCGCGGATCAGCCCGAGCAGGATGTGCTCGGTGCCGATGTAGTTGTGTCCGAGCTGCAGCGCCTCGCGGAGGCTGAGCTCGAGAACCTTCTTCGCGCGCGGCGTGAACGGGATGTGCCCGCTCGGGGCCTGCTGACCCTGGCCGATGATCTCCTCGACCTGCTGGCGCACGGCGTCCAAGGAGATGCCGAGCGACTCGAGGGCCTTGGCGGCGACGCCTTCGCCCTCGTGGATCAACCCGAGCAGGATGTGCTCGGTGCCGATGTAGTTGTGATTGAGCATCCGGGCTTCTTCTTGAGCCAGGACGACAACGCGACGCGCGCGGTCAGTGAACCGTTCGAACATGAGGCTGCTCCTTCCGCGCCTGCTAATGCTGCTATTGACTCTAGCCCGGCCAACGGGCGCTTAGGTCTCGCCTGAGCATCACCCGGCAAGCAATACGCCGCTCAGCGCGGTACGAGCGGCATATACGTGTTGCAACGACGGCGGTGCCGAGATGATGCCCGAGCCTCATTCGCTGACAGCGAACGCGACATGATGGACTACTCCGACCAGTGAGGGGAGCCACATGCCGGACGTCGAGTTAGGTGCGGTCGATGGAGGGTCCACCAAGCTGCGGGCCTATCTGGCCCCACCGCTGGAGCCCGGCCCCTGGCCGGGCGTCGTGGCGATCCACGAGGCGCTCGGGCTCACCGACATGGTCCGGCGGCAGGCTGACCGCCTCGCGTCCGCCGGCTACCTGACCCTGGCCCCGGACCTGTTCAGCGACGGCGGCCCGGCTCGCTGCCTCGTCAGCACCTTCCGGGCCATGTTCGCCGGGAAGGGCAAGGCCTTCGCCGACGTCGAGGCGGCGCGGCAGCAGCTGCTCGCCGACGAGAACTGCAACGGCAAGGTCGGCGTCATCGGCTTCTGCATGGGCGGCGGCTTCGCGCTCGTCACGGCAACCCGGGGTTTCGACGCCGCCGCCGCCAACTACGGCCCGGTGCCCCGTCACGCCGAGCAGACCTTGGCCGGCGCCTGCCCGATCGTCGGCAGCTATGGCGGGAAGGACGTCTCGATGCGCGGCGCCGCCGGCAAGCTCAAGCGCACGCTGGACGGTCTGGATGTGCCCAACGACGTCAAGGAGTATCCGAGCGCCGGGCACTCCTTCCTCAATGACGAGTACTTCGGCCCGAGCGTGGTGCACCCGGTGCAACGAATCGCGCATCTGGGCCCGGATCCGCTGGCCGCGCCCGATGCCTGGGCCCGCATCGAGAAATTCTTCGCCACCTACCTCACGGACGCCTGAAAAGCGCGGGCTCGAATACAGCGACGGCTCAGAACTCATACAGCAACGGCCCGGAACCGCATATGCGGACCGGGCCGTCGTCGTAAAGAGGCTGTCAGCCTTGCGAGTTGTAAGCCTCGAGGATGTGGGCCGGAATTCGGCCCTTCTCGCCGATCTTGTGACCGTTGTTGCGCGCCCACTCGCGAATTGCGTGAGTCTGCTCACGGTCGCCACGGGCGGGGCGACCGCGGCGCGCGGCACCGTTAGCCGGACGGCCGCTGCCGCGGGCGGCGCGACGGGCGTGCGCCACATAGGTGGCCAGCGAGTCACGCAGCTTCGCGGCATTCTTCGCCGAAAGGTCTATCTCATAGTTCGACCCGTCAAGTGAGAAACTAACGGTCTCTTCGGCCACCCCCTGATCGATGTCGTCGATCAACTGGACTATGTGCTTCTGAGCCATCACGGAGCCGTTCTGTTGCGGGGAGCCGACAC
Organism: Jatrophihabitans sp.; assembly: GCA_025966255.1. GTDB lineage: Bacteria > Actinomycetota > Actinomycetes > Mycobacteriales > Jatrophihabitantaceae > Jatrophihabitans. Next base: position 14,916 of record JAOPVG010000022.1, on the reverse strand, counting down.
CCGAACCCTAGCGCAGACAAGAACGTGTTGCATCCGGAATGCCGGTTGATGAGCCAGTTCTCATATTGGCTTGAGCAACGGGAACAAAATCGTCTCGCGAATACCCTTGCCGGTCAGGATCATCACCAGTCGATCAACGCCGAGACCCATTCCACCGGTCGGCGGCATTCCGTATTCGAGCGCGCGGAGGAAGTCCTCGTCCAGTTCCATTGCCTCGGGATTGCCCTTCGCCGCTGCCAACGACTGCTCGACGAGGCGGCGCCGCTGCTCGACCGGATCCACCAGTTCCGAATAGGCCGGCGCGATCTCGACGCCGCCGATGATGAGGTCCCACGCCTCGGCCAGCCGCGGGTCGTCGCGGTGCGGACGGGCGAGCGGGCGGACCGCGACCGGATAGTCCCTGACGAACGTCGGCTGCACCAACGTGTGCTCGACGAGCTTTTCGTACAGCTCCAGCACGATCTCGCCCGCGCCCCAATCGGGCTGCACCGCAACGTTGAGCCGCTCGGCGTGCCGCCGTAGTTCGGCGGCGCTCGTGTCCAGCGTGACCGGTTCACCGACGGCCTCGGAAACCGCGTCGTGCACGGTGATCGAACGCCATTCACCGGCGAGGTCGATGACCGTGCCGTCCAGTGTGACCGGAGATTCGGCACCGACGGCCTTGGCGGCATCGAGAACAAGGGTCCGCGTCAACTCCGCCATGGTGTTGTAGTCGCCATATGCTTGATAAGCCTCAAGCAGCGTGTACTCCGGCGAGTGGCTCGAATCGACGCCCTCATTGCGGAACACCGGCCCCATCTCGTACACGCGGTCGATGCCGCCGACGATGCAGCGTTTGAGGTACAACTCGGTGGCGATGCGCAGTGACATCTCCAGATCGAATGCATTCAAGTGGGTATGGAACGGGCGCGCGGCCGCACCGCCGTGCACCATCTGCAGAATTGGAGTCTCGACCTCGACATAGTCGCGCGCGTCCAATGTGGCCCGCAGGGAGCGCAGGACCGCGGCGCGAGTGTGTACCATCTGCCGGGCGTCCGGCCGAACGATCAGGTCGACATAGCGTTGCCGAACCCGCGTTTCATCCGAGAGCGGTTTGTGCGCGACCGGCAGCGGGCGGAGGGCCTTCGCCGTGATCCGGAATTCGTCGGCCAGCACCGACAGCTCCCCGCGCTTGGACGAAATGATCTCGCCCCGCACGAATACGAGATCACCGAGATCGACATCGGCTTTCCACGCCGCCAGTGAATCGGCGCCGATACGGTCCAGGGAAAGCATCACCTGCAATTCCGCTTCACCCTCACGTAACATCGCGAAGCACAATTTGCCGGTATTGCGGACGAAGATGACCCGGCCGGTGACCCCGACGATCTCACCCGTCTCGGTCTCGGCGGCGAGGTCAGGATGGGCCGCGCGGATCTCGGCCAGCGATGCGGTCCGCGGCACCCCTACGGGGAACGGCGCCCGGTCGGGATCGGCCGCGAGCCGGTCGTACTTCTCGCGGCGCACCCGCAGCTGGTCGGGGAGGTCCTCGGACGGGTCCTCGGCGGGATGCTGGGCGTCGCTCACGCTGGTTAACCCTAGTGGCGCGTACGGAGGCGATTCGCGGCCCTGGTCAGCGGCACTTGCCCGGCGCGGCTGACTTATGTCACCTCATCAACTGACGTCAAGACACTGCTGAATGGCTTGGGGCATACGGCAGGCTTCCACCATGACGACGAACATCGCCACTCACGCTTTGGCGGGCATACGGATCGCTGGGCTCATCAAATCCTTCACGACGCCGCAGGGTCCGGTGCATGCCGTCCGCGGGGTCGACATCTCGATCTCCCCTGGCGAGACCGTCGCCCTGCTCGGACCGAACGGAGCCGGTAAGTCGACGACGATCGACATGCTGCTCGGACTCCTTCCGCCGGACGCGGGTTCGGTGAGCCTGTTCGGCCTGTCCCCGGCGAATGCGATCGCCGCCGGGGCCGTCGGCGGGATGCTGCAGGTCGGCGGAGTGATCCAGTACCTCTCGGTCCGCGAACTCATCACCATGGTGGCGAGCCTGTACCCACAGCCGCTCGGCGTCGACGAGGTCATTCAGCTCACCGGCATCACCGACCTCGCCGGCCGCTCGACGACCAAGCTGTCCGGCGGGCAGGCGCAGCGGTTGCGCTTCGCGATCGCCCTCGTCGGCAACCCGGATCTGCTCGTCCTCGACGAACCCACGGTCGCGCTGGACGTCGAGGCGCGCCGCGACTTCTGGACCACCATGCGGCGGTTCACCGATCTCGGCAAGACAGTCATCTTCGCCACGCACTACCTCGAAGAAGCCGACGCCTACGCCGACCGGATCATCCTCATGGCGCACGGGAAGATCGTCGCCGACGGCCCGGCCACCGAGATCAAGGCGACCGTCGGGCTGCGGACGATCCGCGCGACGCTCCCGGGGGCCGATCCCGATGTGCTGCGCGCCCTGCCCGGCGTGACCAATGCCGAGATCCGCGGCGAGGGGATCATCCTCAACTGCTCGAACTCCGACCGCGCCCTGCGCGCGCTGCTGGCCGCGTCCCCGGACGCCCGCGACATCGAAGTGCGCGGCGCGGGCCTGGAGGAGGCGTTCCTGCAGCTCACCGGGGATACCGGCACGGGCGAGGAGGCAGTCCGATGAGTGGAGTCACGTACGCGCGGTTCGAATTGCTGCGGACGCTTCGCAACCGGCAGGCGCTGGTGTTCACGGTGATCTTCCCGGTCATCATGTACTTCCTGCTGGCCGCTCCGAACAAGGACAACCACAACTTCGGCGGCGACGCCAAGCACCCGACCGGACTCTTCGCACCGCAGTACTACATGGTCGGTCTGCTCGCATTCGGTGCGATGGTCGCGGTGCTCTCCAGTGGGGCCCGCATCGCCGCCGAGCGGACGATCGGGTGGAACCGGCAGCTGCGGCTGACGCCGCTATCGACCGCCGGCTACCTGCGGACGAAGTTGCTGACCGGCTATCTCATGGCCGTGTCCACCATCGTGCTGCTGTACGTGTCGGGAATCATGCTCGGGGTCCGGCTGCCGTTCGGGAACTGGCTGGACATGACCGCCCTGGTTCTCCTTGCCCTTATTCCGTTCGCCGCGCTGGGCGTCGCCATGGGCCATCTGCTCAATGACGACTCCGCGGGCGCGGCCCTGGGCATCGGTGCCTCGCTGTTCGCCTTCCTCGGCGGCACCTGGTTCCCGATCACCGGCAGCGGGCTGTTCGTACAGTTCTGCCAGCTTCTGCCGTCCTACTGGCTGGTCCAGGCCGGCCATGTCGGGCTGGGGGCGGGGGCAAACCCCTGGGGCGCCAAGGGGTGGCTCGTCCTCGCCGCGTGGTCGGTGGTGACGGTCGCCTTCGCGATGTGGGCCTTCCAGCGCGACACGCACAAGGCGTGACCCGGACGTAATCTGTGACCACCATGACGACGCCGCCACCCCAGAGCGTGATCCCCGTCGAGCCACGCCTCGAGGAGATCGCGCGGATGTGGGGCGGCGGCTGGAAGCGGTACTTCTTCCCGGCATTCTGGCTGGTCTACCTGGGCCAGGCTGCGTCCGGCGTCGGCAAGCACTCCAATGGCGCCGGCGCGGCGATCGGCTACGCGATCGTCATCGCCTTTGCCGCGTTGTATCTGGTCGCGCTCCCGATGGCCTGGTCGGGTCACGTTCGGAGTTTCTGGCTCCTCTACTGCGGCGCGTTCGTCCTCACCGCGGCGGAACTGTTCTACGCCCACGCCGACGCGCTCGTGTTCTGCGTGTACATCGCCGTGCTCACCGTCGCCTCGCGCAAGAGCTGGGCCCTGGCGATGGTGGTGGTACTCACCGTCATCACCGCGCTGCTGCCGCGCCTGGTGAAGTCGTGGGGCGGAGCCATCGCCTGGGACGCCGGGCTGAGCGTGCTGCTCGTATCGCTCGCCATGTTCGGCTTCTTCAAGATCATCTACTCCAACGTGGCGTTGACGGCCGCCCGGGCCGAGGTGGCTCGCCTCGCGGCCGAGAACGAGCGCTCGCGGATCGCGCGCGACCTGCACGATCTGCTCGGGCAGTCGCTGACGACGATCACCGTCAAGGCCGGCCTGGCCCGTCGGCTGGCCGAACGCGGCGAGACCGAGCGGGCGTTCAACGAGATCAGCGAGGTGGAGCAGCTCTCCCGGCGCACCCTGGGCGACGTGCGCGCGGCGGTTTCCGCGCATCGCGACGTCACCCTCGCCGGCGAGCTCGCCACAGCGCGGGAGGTGCTGCGGGCGGCCGGCATCATCAGCGAACTGCCCGGGTCCGTGGCCGAGACCGATCCGCTGCTCTCCGACCTGTTCGGCTGGGTGGTGCGCGAGGGCGTGACGAACGCGGTGCGGCACTCGCGGGCCGAGCACGTCCGCATCACGCTCGGCCGCAACTTCGTGGAGATCTTCGACGACGGCCGAGGCGGCGTTCCCGGGGCCGGCAACGGCATTTCCGGCCTGCGTGAGCGCACCGAGGCCGCGGGGGGCACGCTCACCGTCACCGGCGGCCTCACCGGCTTCCGAGTGCGGGCCGAAGTGCTCAATCCCCAGCCGGCTCCGGCGGTTCACGACTGCGCGCCCGGGGCGGCACCGCAGGCGCTGCGTACCACGTGAGCGAGCGCCGGCGGTCGTGATCAAGCTGCTCCTCGCGGACGACCAGACGCTGGTCCGCACTGCTCTCGTCGCGCTACTCGAACTCGAGGACGACTTCGAGGTCGTGGCGCAGGTCGGGCGTGGTGACGAGGTCGTGGCTGCGGCCCTGAAGGCCCGGCCGGACGTCGCACTGCTCGATATCGAGATGCCAGGCATGGACGGGCTGGCCGCGGCGGCCGCGATCACGCATGAGTTGCCCAGCTGCCGACTGATAATGCTGACCGCGTTCGGCCGCCCGGGGTATCTGCGCCGGGCGATGGAGGCGGGAGCCTCCGGGTTCGTCGTGAAGGACGCGCCGGCTGAGCAACTCGCTGACGCGGTGCGCCGGGTCGCGCGCGGTGAGCGGGTGGTGGATCCGGCGCTGGCTGCGGCCACGCTTGCCGGCGGGGCATCGCCGCTCACCGGACGCGAGCGGGACGTGCTCGTCGCGGCCCGGGACGGCGCCACCGTCGCGGACATCTCGGGAAAGCTGTTCCTGTCCGAAGGGACGGTGCGCAACTATCTTTCCGCGGCCATCGCGAAGACCGGCGTGCGCAACCGCGTCGAGGCGGTCCGGGTGGCCGACCAGCGCGGCTGGCTGTAGCGCACCCGCCCCCGGACGTTAGAGCTGGGGGGCGACCTCGGACGCGACGAGCTCGAGGTGGTCGAGGTCGGCGAGGTCGAGCACCTGCAGGTAGATCCGGGTAACCCCCAGCTCGGCGAACCGTCCGATCGTGTCGACGACCTCGCTCGGCGTACCGCCCAGTGCGTCCTGGCGCAGCTCGTCAACGTCGCGACCGATGACCTCGGCGCGCCGGGCCAGCTCGGCCTCGTCGCGGCCGACGCACAGCACCTGCGCCGCCGAGTACGCGACATCACGCCCGGTCACGGCCACCGCCGCGCGCACCCGTTCGAGCATCTCGGACGTGGCGTCGAGTGAGCGGAAGCCGACGTTGAACTCGTCCGCGTAGCGCGCGGCCAGCTCGGCGCCGCGCTTCTTGCCGGCGCCACCGAGGATCAGCGGCGGCCGGGGCGATTGAACCGGCTTGGGCAGCGCCGGGGCGTCGACGAGGCGGTAGTACGTGCCGTCGAAGCTGTACGTCGCACCGAGGGGAGTGGTGAGCAGCCCCTCGATGATCTCGACCTGCTCGGCGAAGCGGTCGAACCGCTCCTGCAGGTCGTAGAACGGGATGCCGTAGGCGACGTGCTCGGCCTCGTACCAGCCGGCGCCGAGGCCCAGTTCGACCCGGCCGCCACTCATGTTGTCGACCTGCGCGACGGAGATCGCGAGCGGGCCCGGAAGCCGGAACGTCGTCGGGCTGACGAGCGTGCCGAGCCGGATCCGGGTGGTCTCGCGAGCCAGTGCGGCCAGCGTCAGCCAGGCGTCGGTCGGCCCGGGCGCGCCGTCGCCGCCACCCATGCGCAGGTAGTGGTCGGAGCGGAAGAACGCATCGAAACCGAGGTCCTCGGTGGCCTTCGCGACCCGGAGCAGGTCGTCGTACGTGGCACCCTGCTGGGGCTCGGTGAAGATGCACAGCTGCATCCGTCCACCCTAGACAGCGGCATCCCGCCCCGCGGTGGACGGGACGGGATGCGCGTTGCAGCTCAGCGGTTGATCTGCTTGCCGACGACTTCCTTGTCGAGGCGGGTGCCGAGCTCCTTGGCCGCGGCCTCAACCTCGGCGAGCGCGATCTTGGTGATCTCGGCGCCGCCGCGCATCTTCGCGCCCAGCGAACCGACCGTTGCGGCCCGGCCGACCCGCTGCAGGTATGAGCCCCACCCCGGGTCGACCGGGTGCGGGCCGCGACCGGGCACCCACACCGCGCCGGGTGCGTCGTTGATGATTCCGTAGAGGATGTAGACGGCCTCCGCGTAGTTGTCCCCGAGCTTCGGGATGTGCAGCGGGTCGGGACGCCGATACGTGGCGATGGCGATGCCGGACGAGCCGGCGGCGATCGCGTCGACGTCGTCGGTGGGCGTGCCTCCGACCCAGTGCTCGAAGCGCTCACCCGTGCTGATCGACGGCGCGGCGAGCAAGGTCTCGGCAACGGTCGTCGGCACCTCGCCGATGACGTTGGCGTCGTTGGTCAGGGACGGGTCGCTCGTCACGGTGACGAAGGTGTCGTTGACGAAGTCACCGATCGCGTCCGAGAACGCGTCGACGAACTCGAACGACGGTCCGGGGGGCCCGCCGCCGCCCTCAGGCACGTACCAAGCGGTGACGGTCATCGCGCCTGCGGTCACGGGCTGATGGAGCTGCTGGTCCTGCACTGTGAGTCCGTTGGTGCCGTCGGTGACGCTCCAGAACACGAACCGGGCGAGCGCCGGGTTCCCGCCGCCGTCGGTGTAGGCCAAGTGGTCCTGCGCGTAGGGCGTGTACGGCGTGCCCGGCACCTGGTCGCTGGTGCTGGGTGGGTTGGGCTCGATCCAGGTGGCGGTCGATCGCGGCTGACGGTGATGTCCCGCGGCGACGATGACTCGGTAGTGGGTCTCGACGTGGGTCATGGCTTCCCTCCAGTGGGTGATTGCCGGAGAGGAGCGCGACGATCCCGCCGCTGATACCGGTGCGCGGACAGCGCTAGGCGTTCCGTTCGTAGATGAGCCGCAGGCCGAGCAGCGTGAGCTCGGGCTCGTAGCGGGTCACCGTCTCGGCGTGGTCGATCACGAGCGTCGCCAGCCCGCCGGTGGCGATCACCTGGACCGAGTCGGGATCGTCCGGGACGAGTTCGGCCGAGAGCCGGCGCACCATGCCATCGACCTGGCCGGCGAAGCCGTACAGGATGCCCGACTGCAGCGACTCCACGGTGTTCTTGCCGATGGGGCTGCGCGGCACGACGAGTTCCACCTTGCGCAGTTGGGCCGCGCGGGCCGCGAGCGCGTCGAGCGAGATCTCGATGCCGGGCGCGAGGGCGCCGCCGAGGAAGTCGCCGCGGGCGTTGATCACGTCGAAGTTCGTGGACGTTCCGAAGTCGACGACGATGCACGGGCCGTCGATCAGGTGGTGCGCGGCGGCGGTGTTGCAGATGCGGTCGGTACCCACCTCCTTCGGGTTGTCGGTGAGCACGCTGACACCCGTCCGCACACCGGGTTCGACGAGGATGGTCGGCAGGTCGGCGTAGTAGCGCGCGAGCATCGCGCGCAGTTCGCGGAGCACAGCCGGCACGGTGGAGCAGGCGGCGATCGCCGTTACCGGCGTGTCGGCGAGCAGTCCACGGAACGCGAGCGCGAGCTCGTCGGCGGTGTTACGAGCGTCGGACTTGATGCGCCACGACTGGCGCAGTTCGTCGCCCTCGAACACGCCCATGACCGTGTTCGTGTTGCCGATGTCGATCGCGAGCAGCATGTGCGTCCTCGTCGTGCGTCAGATGTCGTGCGTTAGATGTCGAGTCCGATGTCCAGGACCGGCGCCGAGTGCGTGAGCGCACCGACTGCAAGGTAGTCGACGCCGGTCTCGGCCACCTGTCGCGCGTTGTCCAACGACAGCCGTCCGGACGCCTCCAGCCGGGCCCGGCCGCGGACGTACTCGACGACCTCGCGCATCACGGCCGGGGTCATGTTGTCGAGCAGGACAAGGTCGGCGCCGGCGTCGATCACCTCGCGCGCCTGCTCGATCGTGTCGACCTCGATCTCGAGCGGCAGATGGGGGTAGGCGGCGCGCACCCGCTCGAACGCCGCGACGACGCCACCGGCCGCGACGACGTGGTTGTCCTTGACGAGGGCGGCGTCGGACAGCGACATGCGGTGGTTGACGCCGCCGCCGCAGCGCACGGCGTACTTCTCCAACGCCCGCAGCCCCGGCATCGTCTTGCGGGTGTCGCGGATGCGGGCGCCGGTGCCCTCGACCGCGTCCACCCAGCGGCGGGTGAGCGTGGCGACGCCGGACAGGTGCCCGATCAGGTTCAGCGCGGTGCGCTCGGCGGTGAGCAGGTCGCGCATCGGTCCGCGGACGGTGGCCAGCACCTCGCCCGGGACGACGCGGGCGCCGTCGGCACTGCCGAACTCCACCTGCACCCGGCCCTGGCCGACCGTCTCGAAGACGTAGGCCGCAACCGGGAGGCCGGCGACGACGCCGTCCTGCCGCGCGACGACATTGGCCACCGACAACGTCGAAGCATCAACGGTGGACGTGGTGGTGACGTCGCCTGCCTCGCCGAGGTCTTCCTCCAAAGCGCGGGCGACGACGGCGGCCACCACCTCGCGCGAGAGTCCGGGAGCAAGCTCGGTCATGAGGATCCGATCGCGACGTAGGTCGTGGTGAGCGTGCCGTCGGCGGCGAGGGTGGTGTCGAGATGCCCGCGCCAGTGCTCGTCGTCGCGCTCCGGGTGGTCGTCGCGCCAGTGCGTGCCGCGCGTCTCGTCGCGCATCCGCGCGGCCTGCACGAGCGCGGCGGCGACGCTGAGCAGGTTCGTCGTCTCCCAGGTCTCCGTGCCCGGCACCCCGGTTCCGCGCCGCGACAGCTCCGTCAGGCTCTCGGCGGCAAGGGTCAGGCCCTTCTCGTCGCGCAGGACGCCGACGTCGCGCGACATCAGCTGCTGCAGCTCCGGACGCGCCGACTCGTCGAGCAGCGCACCCCTGGCAGCGACGACCGGCGCCCGTGGAGGCGGCGCGGGCTCACCGAGTCGCGCAATGATCGTCTCGGCGATGCGGTGCCCGAAGACCAGGCCCTCCAGCAGCGAGTTGGACGCGAGCCGGTTCGCGCCGTGCACGCCGGTGCAGGCCGTCTCGCCGCACCCGAACAGGCCGCGCAGTGACGACTCACCGAGGAGATCCGTGCGCACTCCGCCGCTGGCGTGGTGACATGCGGGCACGACCGGGATCAGCTCGCGGACCGGGTCGATGCCCAACGACAGCAACGTCTCGTAGATCGTCGGAAACCGGACGCGCCACTTCTCCGCGCCGAAGTCCCGCGCGTCGAGCCAGACGTGCTCGGCGCCCGTCTCGAACATGCGCCGCAGGATCGCCTTGGCCACGACGTCACGCGGCGCGAGGTCGGCGAGTTCGTGCTGGCCCGGCATGAATCGCTCGCCGGCGTCGTCGACGAGGAAAGCACCCTCGCCGCGTACCGCCTCGCTGACGAGCGGCTGCTGGCCGCGCGAGCGGGAACCCAACCAGGCCACGGTGGGGTGGAACTGCACGAACTCGAGGTCGCGCACCACCGCGCCGGCGCGCAGTGCGGCCGCAACTCCATCGCCGGTGGACACGCTCGGATTGGTGGTGGACGCGTAGACCTGGCCGAAGCCGCCGGTGGCGAGGACCACGGCGCGCGCCCGCACCGCCCCGACGCCGTCGCGCTGGCCCTCACCCATGACATGCAGCGTGAGTCCGGCGACCGAGCCGTCGTCGGCGCGAATGAGATCGAGCACGAGTGCGTGCTCGATCACCGACACGTCCGTCGCGTCAAGGACGCGGGTGACGAGCGCGCGGATGATCTCGGCGCCGGTCGCGTCGCCGCCCGCGTGCGCGATGCGATCGCGGCGGTGGCCGCCCTCGCGGGTCAGCGAGAGCTGACCGTCTCGGGACCGGTCGAAGCGCGCCCCCATCTGCGCGAGTTCCCGCACCGCGGCCGGCCCCTCGCGGACGAGCGCGCGGACGGCGGTCTCGTCGCACACGCCGGCGCCGGCCAGCATCGTGTCGGCGAAGTGCTCCTCGGGTGAGTCGCCGGCGCCGAGCGCGGCCGCGATGCCGCCCTGCGCCCAGCGCGTCGAGCCGGCGGCGATGACGTCCTTCGTGACGAGCAGGACGCGCAGCGCCGACTGCCGGCTGATATGCAGCGCTGTGGTGAGGCCGGCGATGCCGGAGCCGACCACGACGACGTCGGTCTCGACGTCCCACCCTGGTTCGGGAGCCGCCAGCCGAGTAGCCAGCGTTATCCGGTTTGCATCCGTACCCGTCGCTATCGGGGCGGATTCGCGCGCGTTAGCGGCGCGAGTGGGTGCAAACCGAGTCATAGCTGGACCGCCACGTTGTCGATGAGGCGGGTGCCTCCGACGCGCGCGGCGACGAGCAGCCGGGCCCAGCCGTGCTCGGGGATCTCGCCGAGGTCAGCGCCGCGCAGTTCGAGGTAGTCGACGACGACGCCGGGCGTCGCGGCGAGAACGGCCGCGGCGGTGCTGATCACCGCCAGCACACCGTCGGCCGCGGCGTCGCGCCCGGCGAACAATGCCCGCGACAACGCGAGCGCCTGCTGCCGTTCGCCGGCCGAGAGGTAGAGGTTGCGGCTCGACAGCGCGAGGCCGTCGGGTTCGCGTACGGTCGGCACGCCGCCCACGCCCACGCCGAGATCCAGGTCCCCGGTCATCCGGGTAATGAGGGCGAGCTGCTGGTAGTCCTTCTCGCCGAAGAAGCCGACGGCCGGACGCACCAGGCTGAAGAACTTCGCCACAACGGTCAGCACCCCGGCGAAGTGGGTCGGCCGCGACGCGCCTTCGAGCACCTGCCCAAGCGGGCCGGGGTCGACGGTGATCTGCGCCGCACCGCCGGGATAGACGTCGGCGACCGAGGGCGCCCACACCACGTCCACCCCGAGCTCCTTGCACCGGGCGAGGTCGTCCTCGAGGGTGCGCGGGTAAGTGGCGAGATCCTCGTTGGCCCCGAACTGCATCGGGTTCACGAAGATCGTGACGAGCACGGACGCGCAGGTCTCGCGCGCGGCGGTGATCAGGGCCGCGTGCCCGTCGTGGAGCGCCCCCATCGTCGGGACCAGGCCGACCGGCTCCGTCATCGCGTCGCGCGCCGCGATCAGGTCGGCTCGCGTTCGGGCCAGCACCGTCATGGAGCATCCAGCGCGGCGAGGACCGCAGTGGCCTGGGCCGCGGTGAGGCGCCCGGCGGCCTGGGCCCGCTCGGCGGTACGGCGGGCCATGGCCAGGTAGGACGGCAGCACGTCAGGCGCGTCATGGGCGAGGGTGCGGACGTGGGTGCTGACGGTGGCGACGTCGCCCCGCGACACCGGACCGGTCAGCGCGGCGTCACCGAGGCGCAGGACGTTGTCCAGGGACGCACTCAACAGCGGGGCGACGAGCCGCGCGGGTTCGGCGACCCCGGCATCGTCGAGCAGCGCCAGCGAGTCGTTGACGAGCGTGACGAGATGGTTCGACGCGATGGTGAGCGAGGCGTGGTAGAGCGGCCGGGCGCGTTCCGGCACCCACACCGGCTCGCCGCCCATCTCGACGACGAGTGACTCGGCGACCGGCCGCAGCTCGTCCAGGGCGGTGACGCCGAACGTCGCCCCCTCGAGTCGGTCGAGATCCTCCGCCCGGCCGGTGAACGTCATCACCGGATGCAGCGCCAACGCGAGAACGCCCCGGGCCGCCGCCGGATCGAGCACGCCGATGCCCTGCGCACCAGAGGTATGCGCGACGAGCTGGCCGGGACGCCACGTATCGGTGTCGGCGAGGCCGGACACGAGCGGGCGCAGCACGTCGTCGGGAACCGCGAGGAGCACGAAATCGGCGGCGGCGACGGTGTCGTCGGGAGCCATGATCGGAACCCCCGGCAGCATCCGCTCGGCCCGGCGCAGGGACTCGGTGGACACCCCGCTCGCCGCGACGACCTCGTGGCCGGCCCGCGCCAGTGCCGCACCGAGCGCACTGCCCACCCGGCCGACGCCCACGACACCGACGCGCAGCCGCGCGGGTCGCGGAGTACTCACGTCGGCGAGCCTACTGCCGGGCAATCGCGGGGATTCGGGTCGGCTGTCCCAGGGCCGGACGCGGGCAGGTAGTTTCGGTATCCGTGACCGAGCTGCAAGAATTCGTGGCGCGTAGCGCCGACTCCGCCGACCTGCACGCGACCGTCCCGACGCTGCTGCTGGAGCTGCAGACGTTGCTGGGGGCCCTCAGCGCCACGGTGACGACAGGTACCGAACGCGGCCGCCGCCCGTTCCGGCCGGGGCCCGACTGGGCGCACCGGCTCGGCGAGCTCGCGTACGGGGTCTTCCTGCTCGCCGACCAGACCGGCATCGACGCGGTGCAGGCCGTGGAACTCACCGCGCAGCACTTGGAGCTCAAGGGCAAACAGGCCAAGGCCGCCACCGAGAACGACTGGCCGTTCAAGGGGTGACCACCAGGCGACAGCGGATCCTCATCACCGGAGCGAGCTCCGGACTGGGCGCGGAGATGGCCCGCCAGTTCGCGGCCGCCGGCCACGACCTCGCGCTGTGCGCCCGCCGCATCGACCGGTTGGCGGAGCTGCGCGCGGAGATCCTCGCCGCGTATCCCGACCGCACCGTCGTCGTCCGCAACCTCGACGTCAATGATCACGACGACGTATTCATCGTGTTTCGGGCCTTGGCCGCCGAGCTGGGCGGACTGGACCGGGTCGTCGTGAACGCCGGACTGGGCAAAGGTGCACCCGTCGGCACCGGCCGCTTCGACGTCAACAAGGAAACATTGACCACGAACCTCGTGTCGGCGCTCGCGCAGTGTGAGGCGGCGATGGAGATCTTCCGCGCGGCCGGGGACGGGCACCTCGTGGTCGTGTCGTCGATGTCGGCCATGCGCGGGCTGCCCAAGTCGCTGACCGCGTACGCGGCATCGAAGGCCGGCATCGCCTCGATCGCGGAAGGGATCCGGGCCGAGATGATCGGCCGCACTATCACGGTGACGACCCTCTACCCCGGTTACATCCAGTCGGAGATGAACGATCGGGTGGCCCAGGCCACCCCTCTGATGGCGAACACCGTCGACGGCGTCCGCGCGATGGTCCACGCCATCGACCGCGAAGTCGCCGAAGCGGCCGTGCCGCCGTGGCCGTGGCGCCCACTCTCGGTCGTCATGAAGCACGCTCCGCTGCGGTTCATCCGGAAATTCGCCTAAGGCAGCGGAACACGTGAGCACGCTCACGTGTTCAGGCTGGCATGGCTGTGAGTTATGCCCGCGCGGCGCGGGGATCCCTTGCTAGACAGGGGATGTGACACCGATGAGCCTTCTTCGAGACGACGCCGGGCGGACGGCCTCTTTCGCCCGCCGCGCGCGCGCCTCGTCGACCCCGGCCCGGGTGGGTGTCCCGCTCGCGGCGAGCAGCGCCGCCGTGATCCTCTCGGTCGCCGTCACAAATCTCGCCGGAGTCGCCGTCCCGGCGATTGTCGGCATTGCCATCGTGGTCGCCCTGGGCGCCGCCGTCGCCGCGCGCCGCACGCTCGGCAGCCTCGCCGCCGGAGCCGGCCTGTTGCTCGTGCGGCCCTACTACCGCGGTGAGCAGGTTCGTCTCTATGTCCCGACGTTGGACTCGGTTGTAGACGCGGAAGTCGTGCGCGTGGGACCGGCCAATACCACCCTCAAGACGTCGCACCGCCTCGTCGTCGTCCCGAACAGCTGGATGCTCCGGGGCGACCCGAAGCATCCGGACTCGTCGGGCCCCGCCGACCCGCCGAGCTCATCCGGTAAGTCGGAGCCCGAACTCAGCGAGTGACCTTCAGCCGCATCGTGGCGCTCGACCGCCGCGGCCGAGAAGGCGCGCCAGCCGGCACCTTCCAATAAACAAGCATGCAGGCTTGATTCTTCTCCGGACGCATGCCAGGCTCGCCCGGTGGCTGACGTTGCTGGCGTGCTCGCCGACCTGACCGCCGAGGGCGACGAGCTCGATGCGCTCGTCGCCGGGCGGCCCGAGTCCGAGTGGGCGCGCCCCACCCCCGCCGCGGGCTGGACGATCGCCCACCAGATCGGCCACCTGGCGTGGACGGACGACATCGCGGCCGTGGCAGCGTCCGAACCTGATCGGTTTCGCGCCGAGCTCGCGCAGGTGCTGAACGCGTGGGAGGGCTATGTCGATCGCGAGGCAACGGCCCGGGCGCAGCAACCGGTCGCCGCACTGCTCGCAGGTTGGCGGGACAGCCGCGCCGCGCTCACGACCGCGCTGCAGCAGGTGCCCGGCGGCGAGAAGATGCCCTGGTTCGGACCCCCGATGAGCGCCACCTCGATGGCGACCGCCCGGCTCATGGAGACGTGGGCGCACGGGCAGGACGTCGCCGATGCCTTGGGCGTCGAGCGGGCGGCCACCGACCGGCTTCGGCACGTGGCCCACATCGGCGTCCGCACCCGCGACTTCGCCTACGCCGTGCATGGCCAGGTGCCGCCCGGCGAGCCGTTCCGCATCGAGCTCGTCGCCCCCTCGGGCGAGCTGTGGGCGTGGGGACCACAGGACGCCGCGCAGCAGGTCACCGGACCGGCGCTCGACTTCTGCCTGCTCGTCACGCAGCGCCGGCATCGCGACGACCTCGCTGTGACCGCGGTCGGCCCGGACGCGGACGCGTGGCTGGACATCGCGCAGGCGTTCGC
>JAOPVG010000593.1 GCA_025966255.1 Jatrophihabitans sp. | reverse complement strand
TACCTGGTTCAATCGGACGAAAGGCAGCGCAATGGGGCGACGCAGAACTCTCGTGGCGATAACGGCCATACCGATCCTGGTGGCGGGGCTGGCGACAGCCGGTCTCGCGGCAGCGCCCGGAGCCGGGGCGCGGCTGACGCCGCTGTCCGGCCCGCGGGTCGAGTACAACGTGCTGGTCGCCGACGGCGCCGCGTCCGGGGCGGCCCAGCAAGCGGTGCGGTCGGCCGGCGGGACGGTCGAGCGCAGCAACGTCGCCGCCGGTCTGCTCACGGTGCGGGCGCCCCAGCTGGGCTTCACCGAGCGGGTCGGGTCGTCGCCCGCCGTCTCGGCCGCGGCGCGGGTCAAGGTCATGGGGCACGTCCCCACCGCGGCACCGGTCCGACCGCGCAACGTTGCGGAGACCGAGAACCGCAGCCAGTCGAAGCAGGGACACAACACGGGCAAAGCGGGTCAGGCGAAGGCCGGATTGGATCCGCTGGACAACCAGCTCTGGGGCCTGAAGTCCGTCCGCGCCGACCTCGCGCGCACCAAGCAGGCCGGCGACCGGCGGGTCCTCGTCGGCATCCTCGACACCGGGGTCGACGGCACCCACCCGGATCTGGCACCGAACTTCAACACCAAGTTGTCCCGCAACTTCACCCACGACATCCCGTTCGACGAGTTGGGTCAGGTCGTCGACGGGCCGTGCGAGTTCCGGGGCTGTGTGGACCCGGCCAATCACGATGACGGCGCTCACGGCACGCACGTGGCCGGCACCATCGCGGCCGCGGCCAACGGGCTGGGCGTGAGCGGAGTCGCCCCGCACGTCTCGATCGTGAACATCCGCGGTGGACAGGACTCGGGCACCTTCTTCCTGCAGCCGGTCGTGGACGCGCTCACCTATGCCGGCGACGCCGGCCTGGACGTCGTCAACATGTCCTTCTTCGTCGACCCGTGGCTCTACAACTGCCAGGCCAACCCGGCCGACACGCCGGATCAGCAGGCCGAGCAGCGCATCATCGTCACCGCGATGAAGCGGGCCATGAACTACGCGTACCGCCACGGGGTGACCCAGGTCGTGTCGCTCGGCAACCAACACACGGATCTCGGCAACCCGCAGCCGGACACGATCAGTCCGGACTACCCGGCGAAAACCGCGCATGCTCGCACCATCGACGATGCCAGCTGCCTGTCGCTGCCGATCGAGGGCCCGCACGCGATCGGCGTCGGCGCGTACGGGCCGTCGCGGGCCAAGGCCGACTACTCCAACTACGGCCAGCACATCTCGGTGTCGGCGCCGGGCGGCTGGTTCCGCGACTACTTCGGCACGCCTCAGTACCGCACCAACGAAAACCTGATCCTGTCGACGTATCCAAAGAACGTCGGCATCGCTGACGGCAACATCGACGCGGCCGGCGGGGTCACCCCGAAGGGCGTCGGGCTCGGCGTGCAGAAGGACTGCAAGGGTTCGGTCTGTGGGTACTACCAGTTCTTGCAGGGAACCTCGATGGCGTCACCGCATGCCGCTGGTGTCGCCGCGCTGATCGTGAGCCAATACGGGAAGGGTGGGCGCAACGGGCTGACGATGGATCCGGTCAAGGTGCAGCGGGTACTCGAGGGCACGGCATTCCAGATCCCGTGCCCGACTCCCGCCACTGTCGACTATCTCGACGAGGGCCGCGATGCGACGTTCACCGCCACCTGCGTCGGCACCAAGCAATACAACGGGTTCTACGGCCACGGATCGGTCGATGCCTGGGCGGCCGTGACCCGGGGTCGGCACTACCTGAACTGACCGTTGACCGGCCGGAGTCGCCGTTCGCCCTGAGCGGACGGCGCTCCTGCCACCGTCGGGAATCCATGCGCGCTGTTCGTAGTTGAGCCTAAGACGCTCAAGAATGGCGACATCGAAAAGAAATGGATTCCTGTGACTGACGTGATCACTCTTCCGATCCTGTCCTTGCCTGACCTAGTTGTGCTTCCTGGCATGGTCGTGCCGGTGGAGCTGGACGGCGACACGCGCGCCGTGATCGACGCCGCGAGCGCCAGCTCCGACGGCCAACTTCTCCTTGCTCCCCGCCTCGCCGACCGGTACCCCGTCTACGGCGTGGTGGCGACGGTCGAGCAGGTCGGTCGGCTGCCCGGCGGCGCCAAAGCCGCCGTGCTGCGAGCCGGCGCCCGAGCCCGCCTCGGCTCCGGCGTTCCCGGCCCGGGTGCCGCTCTCTGGGTCGAGGCCGATCTGGTGGACGAGGTCACCCCGACCGCGCGCGCCCGCGAGCTGGCCGACGAGTACAAGCAACTCGTCATCGCCATCCTGCAGAAGCGCAACGCTTGGCAGGTCGTCGACACCGTCCAGCGGGTCACCGACCCGTCGGAGCTGGCCGACATGGCCGGCTACGCCCCCTACCTGAACGACGAGCAGAAGCGCGAACTGCTCGAGACGCCCGATATCGAGGCGCGGCTGACGCTCGTCCTCGAGTGGGCGCGCGAGCACCTCGCCGAGCTCGAAGTCACCGAGAAGATCCGAGACGACGTGCGCGAGGGCATGGACAAGCGCCAGCGCGAGTTCCTGCTTCGTGAGCAGCTCGCCGCGATCCGCAAGGAACTCGGCGAGGACGAGCCCGAAGGCGCGGACGACTACCGCGGCCGCGTCGAAGCCGCCGAACTGCCGGACAAGGTGCGCGAGGCCGCACTGCGCGAGGTCGGCAAGCTCGAGCGGGCCAGCGACCAGAGCCCCGAGTCCGGTTGGATCCGGACCTGGCTCGACACCGTGCTCGACCTGCCTTGGTCGACGCGCACCGACGACCTCACCGACATCGATGCCGCGCGTCAGGTTCTCGACGCCGATCACCACGGCCTCGAGGACGTGAAGGACCGCATCGTCGAATACCTCGCCGTGCGCACCCGCCGCGCCGAGCGTGGGCTCGAGGTCGTCGGCGGACGCGGCTCTGGTGCCGTGCTGGCCCTCGTCGGCCCGCCCGGCGTCGGCAAGACGTCGCTGGGTGAGTCCGTCGCTCGGGCCCTCGGCCGCAAGTTCGTCCGGGTGTCCCTGGGCGGCGTGCGCGACGAGGCCGAGATCCGGGGCCACCGGCGCACCTACGTCGGCGCGCTGCCCGGGCGGATCGTCCGCGCCATCACCGAGGCCGGCTCGATGAACCCGGTCGTGCTGCTCGACGAGATCGACAAGGTCGGCTCGGACTACCGCGGCGACCCGGCCGCGGCACTGCTCGAGGTGCTCGACCCGGCGCAGAACCACACGTTCCGCGACCACTACCTCGAGGTCGACCTCGATCTTTCTGACGTGCTGTTCCTCGCGACCGCGAACGTCGCCGACACCATTCCGGACGCATTGCTCGACCGGATGGAGGTCGTCACGCTCGACGGCTACACCGAGGACGACAAGGTGGCGATTGCGCGCACGCACCTGCTGCCGCGTCAGCTCTCGCGGGCGGCGCTGTCCGACGACGAGGTGACGATCGCCGATACGGCGCTGCACCGCATCGCCGGCGAGTACACCCGCGAAGCGGGCGTGCGTCAGCTCGAGCGGGCGCTGGCCAAGGTACTGCGCAAGGTGGCGACCAAACTGAGCTCGTCCAAGGTTGAGTCGATCGCGGTCGACGAGGACAACCTGCGCGACTTCCTGGGCCGTCCGCGGTTCCTGCCGGAGTCGGCCGAGCGCACTGCGGTGCCCGGCGTCGCGACCGGACTGGCGGTCACCGGAGCGGGCGGCGACGTGCTGTTCATCGAGGCGACGGCCATGGCCGGCGAGGCCAAGCTGACGCTCACCGGGCAGCTCGGCGACGTGATGAAGGAATCGGCGCACATCGCGCTGTCCTACCTCCGCTCGCACGGTGCTACCCACGGTATCGACCCGGCTGGATTTGAGCGGGCCGTCCACCTGCACGTCCCGGCTGGGGCCGTGCCGAAGGACGGACCGTCGGCCGGCGTCACGATGGTGACCGCGCTGTCCTCGTTGGCGTCCGGGCGGCCCGTCCGCGCCGACGTCGGCATGACCGGCGAGGTGACCCTCAACGGTCGGGTGCTGCCCATCGGTGGCGTCAAGCAGAAGTTGCTCGCCGCCCAGCGGGCCGGACTGAAGACGGTCTTCATCCCGCTGCGCAACGAGCCGGATCTCGATGATGTCCCGGCCGAGGTGTTGGAGGCGCTCGACGTGCGTCCGGTGGGCGACGTGGGCGAGATCCTGGCCTACGCACTGGAGTCCGCCGACCAGGTCGGCATGGACGCCGGCGTCGAAGCGGCTGCCTGACCGTCTCAACTTGTCCGCCCCTCGATGCGCTCCAACGCGTCGGGGGGCGGACAACTTTGTTCAGCGCACCGCGCCGCCGGGCTTGAGTCGGCCGGGCGGCAGCGCTGGCGCCGGCAGCCGGTAGCCGTCGAAGCCCGCCACGTCCCCGAATCGAACGCCGTCCGCCCACTCGGCGCGGGCGGCCACGATCTCGTCGTTACTGCGGGCCACGAAGTTCCACCACATGACGATCTGCTCTTCGAACGGCTCGCCCCCCAACAGCAGAACGCGGGCACCGTCGGCCGATTCCAGCCGCAGATCCCGGCGCGCACACCCGAGGTAGAGCATCGCTCCCGGGGCGAGTGCGACACCATCGACCACGACGGACCCGGACATCACCAGCACCGCGTGCTCGAACTCCGGCTCCAGCGGCAGCAGCATCTCCCCGGCCGTCCCGAGCGTGACATCCGCACCGACAAGAGGGGAGTAGGCCCGCCCGGGCGAACGGGCGCCGTCGAGCTCGCCCATGATCACCCGCGCCGAGGCGTCGGGAGCGGTCAGCACCGGCAGGTCCGTCTCGTGTTGCCATGCCGGCGCCGCGAACCGATCCGCCCCCGGCAGCGCCACCCACAGCTGGACGCCGTGCAGCAGCGCCGGATGCGGCACCGGGGACTGCTCGGCGTGCGCGATCGCGTCGCCGGCCGTCATGAGCCCGAGCTGACCGGGCGCGATCACCTGATCGCTGCCGAGGCTGTCGCGGTGGTGCACCTGTCCGGTGAGCAGCCAGCTGACCGTCTGCAGTCCCATGTGCGGATGCGGCGGTACCTGCATCCCCGGGACGGTGGTGACGTCGTCCGGCCCGTAGTGGTCGACGAAGCACCACGGGCCGACCAACCGCCGGCCGAGGTTGGGCAGCAGCCGGCGCACTACCGTGCTCTCGCCGAGCGCCACCTC
>JAOPVG010000569.1 GCA_025966255.1 Jatrophihabitans sp. | reverse complement strand
AGGCGGCAACCAGCGGCGCGAGGGGCAGCGTGATCTTGTCGCCCACCCCGCCGGTGGAGTGCTTGTCGACGGTGGGCCGGGTGATCGCCGACAGGTCGAGCCGCTCGCCCGATGCGATCATCGCCGCTGTCCACCGCGCGATCTCAGCGCCGGTCATGCCCCGGATCAGGATCGCCATGGCCAGCGCCGCCATCTGCTCCTCGGCGACGTCGCCCCGCGTGTAGGCCGCGATCACCCAGTCGATCTGGGCGTCGCTCAGCGCATCGCCGTCGCGCTTCGTCCGGATGACATCGACGGCGTCCAGCTCAGCCAAGAGCTTCACGCCCGAACGCGAGCGGGAGCACTTCGGTCATCGGCTTCGGGCCCTCGACGGTGTCGACGAGCAGGTCGGGGCCGCCGTGCTCCCAGAGCAGTTGCCGGCACCGCCCGCACGGCATCAGCACGTCCCCGCGAAGATCGACACACGCAAAGGCGACCAGGTTGCCGCCGCCGGAGCCGTGCAGGGCCGACACCAGGCCGCACTCGGCGCACAGCCCCAGCCCATAGGAGGCGTTCTCGACGTTGCAGCCGGTGACGATCCGGCCGTCATCGACGAGTGCAGCCGCCCCGACCGGAAACTGCGAGTACGGGGCGTAGGCGTTGCCCATCGCCTCCAGGGCGGCCCGACGCAGGGCCGGCCAGTCGATCTTCGACGTCATGAGGGTCATGAGGTACCTCTCTTGATCGTGACGGGCAACGAGCGCACGCCGCGGATGACAAACTCTGGCCGCCGCTCGGGGTCGGCCGCCAGAGTCAGGTCGGGGAAGCGGTGCAGCAGAGTGTGCAGCGAGGTTTGGAGTTCGACCCGGGCCAGCGGCGCCCCGACGCAGAAGTGGATGCCCGCGCCGAACCCCAGATGCGGGTTGTCCGTGCGGGCGACGTCGAAGCGATCCGGGTCGGCGAAGACGGCCGGATCGCGGTTGGCCGCGCCGAGCAAGGCGGCGATCTTGGTACCGGCCGCGACCTGCACATCGCCGATCGGGGTGTCAACCAGCGCGGTGCGTTCGAACAGCTGCAACGGCGAGTCGTACCGGATGAGTTCCTCGACCGCCGTCGGGACGAGCGCCGGATCGCTCCGAACCGCCGCGAGCTGATCGGGATGGGTGAGCAGCGCCGTGACGCCGTTGCCGACGACGTTGACGGTGGCCTCGTGCCCCGCGTTGAGCAGCAGCGTGCAGGTGGTGACGAGCTCGTCCTCGCTGAGGCGGGCGCCGTCGGAGTCGGTCTCGGCGATCAGGGACGAGACGAGATCGTCCCCCGGCGCCGTGCGCCGCTGCGCGACCAGCGCGCGCAGGTAGGCGACGAACTCCGCGGACGCCGTCTCGGCCGCGGCCCGCTGCTCCGGCGAGACCGCGTACTCGTACATCTTCACGATCGCGTTCGACCACGGCCGCAGCAGCGGCCAGTCCGGCTCCGGCACGCCCAGCAGCTCGGCGATCACCTGGACGGGCAGCGGCTCGGCGAAGGTGGCGATGAGGTCGACGGGTGAGCCGTCGGCCCCGGCATCGGCGACGTCGGAGGCCAACCGATCGGCGAGCTCGGCGATGCGCGGACGCAACCGCTCGACGTGCCCTCGGGCGAAGGCGGCCGCGACCAGGCGACGCAAGCGGGTGTGGACGGGCGGCTCGTTCTCGAGCAGCGAGTTGACGTGGATCAGCGCGAAAGACGGCATGGGCTCGTCCGGCCACCGCGGCGACCACACCCGGCCCAGCGTGCGCGCGCGCAGCACAGCGTTGGCGGCCGCATGCGTGAACGTCAGCCACATGCCGAGACCGTCGTGCCACTGCACCGCGCCCCGCACCCGCGCCGCCGCGAAGTGCGGATACGGATCCGCGACCACATCGGCCGACGTCAGATCGAGTCTTGTCGCGACACGCACGAGCTAGGAGCCCTGCCCCTTGCGCCACGGGATGCCGTCGGCGGCGGGCGGTCTGAGTCGTTGGGAGGCGAGCGCCAGTACCAGCAGCGTGATGATGTACGGCGTGGCCGGCACGAACTCGATCGGCACGTCATTTGTGAACGCGTACCAGATGAAGAACAGCCCCGCGCCGACCGTCGTGAGGATCGACTGGGCGATCCTCCGGCGCCACAGCTGGTAAGCAGCCAGCGCAACGAGGATGAACGCGACCAGCAGGAGCAGCGCGTGGACCGACGTCGAACCTTGCCGCAGTTGCAGGGCATCGGTGAAGCCGAACAATCCGGCGCCGGCCGCGAGGCCGCCCGGGCGCCAGTTACCGAAGATCATGGCGGCGAGGCCGATGAATCCCCGGCCGCCGGTCTGGCCCTCCCGATAGAGGCCGCCGATGTCGGCCAGGAACGCGCCGCCGAGCCCCGCGAGCGCGCCGGAGACGAGCACCGCGGCGTACTTCATCCGATACACCGGGACGCCAAGCGTCTCGGCCTCGTCCGGATTCTCACCGCAGGCCCGAAGCCGAAGCCCGAACGAGGTCCGCCACAGGACGAACCAGGTCAGCGGGAACATCAACACCATCAGGATCGTGAACGGCGTCAACGTGGTGGCCAGCGCCCGCAGCAGACCGGCGAGGTCGGCGATGACGAACCAGTGGTGCTTCTCGAGCTTGGACAGCGCGTCGGCGGCGCCCGGTATCTGCAGGTTGTTGAACGTCGGGATCGACGGTGACTGCGTGGGCCCGCCGCCCGGCTGCCCGGTGAAGAACACGCCGGCGAGATAGCGGGCGAGACCGGTCGACAGGATCGTGATGGCCACACCGGACACGATCTGGTCGACCCCGAAGGTGACGGTGGCGATCGCGTGCACGAGCCCACCGATCAGGCCGCCGGCAATGCCACCGAGAATGCCCATCCACGGGCTGCCGGAGAAGTACGCGAAGGCGGCACCGAACCAGGTGCCGAGGATCATCATGCCTTCGAGGCCGATGTTCACCACGCCGGAGCGCTCGGACCACAGCCCGCCCAGACCGGCCAGCCCGATCGGTACGGCCAGGCTGATCGCCGCCCCGAAGGCACCGCCGGTGGTGATGTCCTCGGCGCCGGAGATGACGCGCGCCAAAGACAGCAGCACGAACCCGCCGAGCGCGACGAGCAGAATGCGCGATCCCTTGGTGCGGCTGATGCGTGGTGTGCGCGCGGCCGAGATGGTGCCCGTCGGCGGCCGGGCGGAGGGGTCGGTGACCGTCATGCCACCACCTCCTTCGCAGCTGGGGCTGGCGGCGGTGCGGCCAGCGCGCGGCCGACGCGGCGTTGCTGCTGCACGAGGACGACCCGGCGCACCACCTCATAGGCGATGACCACTGAGAGCACGACGATGCCCTGCGTGATCTGCACGATCTCCTTGGGGATCGCGTTGAGATCCAGGATCGTCGCCGACTGGTCCAGGAAGGCCCACAGCAACGCGGCGAACGCGATGCCGATGGGGGTGTTGCGGCCGAGTAGGGCGATGGCGATGCCGGTGAAACCGAGGCCGCTCTGGAACGTGATGGCGGAGAAGGAGTGTGAGTCGCCGAGCAGGGCCGGCATGCCGACGAGCCCGGCGACCGCGCCGGACAGCAACAGCGAGACGATGATCATCTTCTTCACGTTCACGCCGCTCGCCTGGGCCGCGGTGAGCGAGCGGCCGGCGGCCCGGAGATCGAAGCCGAAGCGCGTCCGGCTGATGCCGAACTGGAAGACGACGCCCACGATCACCGCGAGCACGATCAGGCCGTAGACCTTCCCGCCGGAGTGGGGGATGAGGTCGATGCCCTTGACCTGTCCGGAGCCGGGGATCGGCTTGGTGGTGACGTCGTTGGACGCGGCTTGGCGGTGGCCCAGGATCGTCGGGCGCATGAGGTAGGCGATCAGGCTGGTAGCGATGAAGTTCAGCATGATCGTCGAGATGACTTCGCTGACCCCGCGGTAGACCTTGAGCACCGCCACGAGTCCGGCCCACGCCGCCCCGACCAGCATCGCGACGATGATCGTGGCGACCTGGCGCAGGCCGTTCGGCAGGGCGACGGAGCCCGCGAACGCGCCGGCCAGCATGGCCGCGAGCCGGTACTGGCCGTCGACGCCGATGTTGAACAGATTCATCCGGAAACCGATGGCGACGGCGATCGCCGAGAGGAAGTACACCGTCGCGCTGTTGACGATGGTGAGCTCGCTCGAGGCCTGGGTGCCGAAGTCCCACATCTGCGAGATCACGAAGGTGGGGCTGTCACCTCGCGCGAGCAGGATGAGCGAGGTGACGCCGCCGGCGAACAACCCGGCAAGAATCGCGGCGAAGACGTTGAGCAGCAGGCGCTTGAGCCGATCCCTCATGGCCGACCCTCGCTTCGTCCGGTCGGCCAGTTAAGCGCCATTCCCAGGATTCCCGCGCGGCGCTCGTTCATGTGGCCGCCTCGCTGTCGGCGCCGGTCATGGCGGCGCCCAGTTGCTCCGGAGTCACGTGAGCGGGGTCGACGTCGGCGACAAGACGGCCGCGCAGGATCACCTTGAGCGAATCGGACATCCCGATGAGTTCGTCGAGGTCGGCGGAGATGAGCAGCACGGCGAGCCCTTCGGCCCGGGCATTGCGCAGGTGCTCCCAGATGGCGGCCTGCGCGCCGACGTCCACCCCGCGGGTCGGATGGGACGCGATGAGCAGGCGCGGCGAACTGCTCATCTCCCGTCCGACGATGAACTTCTGCTGGTTGCCGCCGGACAGCGACACGGCGCTGACGTCGATGCCGGTGGTGCGCACGTCGTACTCCTCGACGATGCGTTTGGAGTCGCGCTTGGCGCCGGCCGGGTTGATCAGCGGCCCGATCGCGTTCGGCTTCTCGGTCTGGTGCCCGAGGATCCGGTTCTCCCACAGCGGGGCCTCGAGCAGCAGCCCGTGCCGGTGCCGGTCCTCGGGGATGTAGCCGATCCCGCTGACCCGCCGCTCCCGGGTGCTCCATCCCGAGATGTCGGAATCACCGAGGAGGATCGAGCCGGTGGCCGGCCGCATCCCCATGATCGCCTCGACGAGCTCGGCCTGCCCGTTGCCCTCGACGCCGGCGAGCCCGACGATCTCGCCGCGGTGGATCTGGAAGGAGATGTCGTCGACCAACGCCCGGCCGTCGGGGGAGGAGACGCTGAGATTGTGGACCGAGAGCTCGATTGTGTCCGTCACGGTGGACTCGCGCAGCTCCGGCACCGGCAGCTCGCTGCCGACCATCAGCTCCGCGAGTTGCCGCGCGGTGACCGACTTCGGGTCGACGGTGCGCACGGTGGTGCCCCGGCGGATGACGGTGATCTCGTCGGCGACCGAGAGCACTTCGTCGAGCTTGTGGGAGATGAACAGCACGGTGAGGCCCTCGGTCTTGAGTTCGCGCAGGTTGGCGAACAGTTCCTCGACCTCCTGCGGCACGAGTACCGCAGTCGGCTCGTCGAGGATGAGCACCTTCGCGCCGCGGTAGAGCACTTTGCAGATCTCGATCCGCTGCCGGACACCGACGCCGAGGTCTTCCACGCGGGCGTCGGGGTCGAGGCCGAGGCCGTAGGAGTCGGAGATCTCGCGGATCTTGTTGCGGGCCGCGCGGGTGTTCAGCACGCCGCGGCGGGTCGGTTCGCTGCCGAGGATCACGTTCTCGAGCACGGTGAGGTTGT
>JAOPVG010000558.1 GCA_025966255.1 Jatrophihabitans sp. | reverse complement strand
GGCCCGTGTCCGACCTTGTGCACCGGGGTACCCGCGGCGCCGTCCGACGGCACGGACTCGAGCAGGTGCCGACGCAGGAAGGACAGCTGGGCCTCGACCGCCTTCTCGTGTCCGCCGAGGAACGGCTCGTAGTGCCCGCCGGGCATCCGCACGAGTTCGCCGCGCGGCGCTCGCCTGACCGCGCGGGCGGCGGGCTCGGCCAGCGACGTCTGATCCTGGTCGCAGACGAGCACGAGCAGCGGAGACTGCACGCGGGAGGTGTACCGGCCGGGCCGGTAGAACCCGATGCGCAGCGCGGAGCGGGCTGCGATCTGCTGCTGCCATTCCGGGTAGCGGTCCGCATGCAGCGCCCGCCGCCCGTCGAGGGAGTCCGGCGTGGTGAGCATGGCGAGCGTCCCCGGTTGATCGGCCAGCGCGACGAGGCGCGGCGACCGTCCGATCAGGCTGCCCAGTACATCGAGCAGGGCCCGGCCGGTGAAGTGCAGCATCGTCCGCGTCTTCTGGTGACGCGCGGCATTGCGCAGGGCGGCCGGGCCGTCGGCGTTCGGCGTCTGCGCGATCACTGCCGCGAGGTCCGGGTTGTCGGCCGCGACGCGGAAGAGAAATCCGCCGGACGCCGAGAAGGCCCAGAGCGCGACCTTGGTCGGGTCGACTTCCGGCAGGGTGCGGGCAACGTCGATCGCGGCCTGCCAATCGGCGAGCTGGCCGCGGACCGGAAGGACGAGGCGCGGTTCGCCGCCGCTCTCGCCGAGACGGCGGTAGTCGAAGGCGAGGACGGTGAAGCCGGCCTCGTGGAACCGGCGCGCGAACTGATCGGTGGCCGGCTCCTTGGGCACCGACAGGCCGCCGGCCATGATCACGCAGCCGCCATTGGTTCCCGGATAGTGCCAGGCCGCGCACTCGGCGCCGCCGCTGACGAATCGAATCTTCTCCCGCTGCCCCGACACCCGCATTCCGACCTCCACGCCGACCAGATCTGTCCTGGGCAAAAGTGAACCATGCGGTTCACTTGTCTGTCCAGGGACGTGATCGACGACCCTGTGGGCCGTCCGGGTCGGAGCTAGTCGGCGGCTTCCTCTCGATCCAGCGCTCGCATCAGTGCGTCGAAGCCGGCGCTGATGCCCTCGGCGTCCCCGCTGGTCCGCCAGTCCACCAGGAAGCCGCGCAGGGTGGCCAGGATCATCTCGGCGACCTCCAGCTTGCGTTGTTCGGACCAGTGCTCCGGGCAGAGGGAAATCAGCGAGGGCAGGTACTGCTTGGACGCCCCGCGCCCGAGTTCCGTGTAGCGATTCGCGTCGTACATCGACAGACCGATCGCCTGGTCGAGCACCTCCGACTCCACTCCGGTGAGGACGGGCCACATGGCGCGCACCCGGGCCGCCAGCGTTTCCCGGCCCGGTCCTGGACTGGCGGCGGCCATGCCGCGGCGGATGCGTCGGTCGCGCAGCCCGAAGACCGCTTGCTTGAGCAGGTCGTCGGCGCCGTCGAAGTAGTAGAGAAGCACCTTGTGCGTGGTGCCGGCCGCCCGCGCCGCCCGTCGCAGCGAGAAGTCCACCAGGCCGTTGACCGCGAGATCCTCGATGACGCGATCGAGCAGATCCTGGCGCCGGGCCTCGCCGCGCGGCGATCCCGCCGATCGTCGGTAGCCCGCTCGCCCGTGGGACTCGTCCGGCCCAGAAGCATCCATCGCGACAGCATGCATGAGAGCGGGAACAGGGGAGGAGTGCGCCGGCCGCCGCGGCTGCCTAGGGTCGGGCAGCGCGAATGCCGCTAGCGTGTGAGCCGCCTGCCCTTCGTGGGTCGCTATCGCTCCAGGAGATCGCATGACCACGCCGTCTGACGTCCCGTCCGGCCCCGGTAACCGACCCGACGATCAACAGCCCGTGACCCATCCGGCCACGCCCGAGCCCCCGCAGCCGTGTGTCCTGGTGATCTTCGGTGCGTCCGGCGATCTCACGACGCGGAAGTTGCTACCGGCGATCGAGCGGCTCGCGACCTTCGACCGGACACCCCGGGAGTTGGCCCTGGTCGGGGTCGCCCGCACCCCGATGACCGACGAGCAGTTCCGCGCGCGGAGTCTGGACGCGGCGCGGCGCGGCGATGAGCCGGCCTCACCGCAGTGGGAGCGGCTAATCGCGTCGGCTCGCTACGTCAGCGGCGGCTACGACGACCCGAAGACCTACGCCGACCTCGCCGCCGTTCTCAAGGACTGCGACCGCACGCTCGGGACGAGCGGAAACCGCGCCTTCTACCTCGCCACCCCGCCGAGCCTGTTCGGGGAGATCGCGATCAGCCTCGGCAAGGCCGGGTTGAACGTCGGCGCCGACGACGGCTTCGCCCGTGTCGTCATCGAGAAACCCTTCGGCTGGGACGAAGCGTCCTCGCGCCAGCTCTACACCGACATCGCGCAAGCGTTCGACGAAGGCCGCATCTTCCGCATCGACCACTACCTCGCCAAAGACACGGTCCAGAACCTGCTCGCGCTGCGCTTCGCCAACACGATCTTCGAACCGATCTGGAACCGAACCTGGGTCGACCACGTGCAGATCACCGTCGCCGAGACTCTCGGGGTCGACGATCGCGGCGGCTTCTACGAGACAGCCGGAGCTATGCGCGACATCGTGCAGAACCATGTTCTGCAAGTGCTCTCCCTTTTCCTGATGGAGCCACCGACGTCGTTCCACCCCGAGGCGATCCGCGACGAGAAGGTCAAGCTGCTGCGGGCCATCCGCACTTGGGAGACCGAGGACGACATCCGGGCCAACGCGGTCCGCGGCCAGTACAGCCGCGGCGGAACGCGCGACAATCTCATGCGCGGCTACCGCGAGGAGAACGGAGTCGACCCGCTCAGCTCCACCGAGACCTTCGTCGCCCTGCGCCTGCTCATCGACAACTGGCGTTGGGCCGGCGTCCCGATCTACGTCCGCACCGGCAAGCGCCTGCCGCGTCGAGTCACCGAAGTCGCGATGCACTTCCTGCGTCCGCCCCAGCTTCCGCTGTTCCCGACGAACAACGCCAGCCGCGAGCCCGACGCGCTGATCGTCCGGATCCAGCCCGAAGAGTCCTTGAGCCTGCACTTCGGCGCCAAGGTTCCCGGCCTGGCTTTCGACATCCGCAAGGCCTCGATGGACTTCGCCTACGGCGCCGGCTTCGAGGAGCACTACCCCGAGGCCTACGAACGGGTCATCCTCGACGCCCTGCGTGGTGACCCGACCCTGTTCATCCGGGCCGACGAGGTCGGCCGCTCGTGGCGCATCGTCGACCCGATCCTGCAGCATTGGGCCGCCGAGGAATCCCAAATCCCGCTCTATCAGGCCGCGACCTGGGGTCCACGCGAAGCCACTGACCTGCTCGCCCGATTCGGCCACCAGTGGCGGCAACACTGATCAGTGCGGCGGCCCGCGCCGGCGACCGCCCGCAGTACGGTGTCGATGTGGCGTTGAGCGATTTCCCCCGCTACCCGTTGTTGTTCGGACCCAGTCCGGTCCATCGGCTGGATCGGTTGTCCGAGCACCTGGGTGGCGCGAGCATCTGGGCGAAGCGGGAGGACTGCAACTCCGGCCTGGCCTTCGGTGGCAACAAGACCCGCAAGCTGGAGTATTTCGTCCCGGATGCCTTGGCCGAGGGCGCGACGCATCTGGTCTCGATCGGCGGTGTGCAGTCCAACCACACCCGTCAGGTGGCGGCGGTGGCGGCCAAGTTGGGGCTCAAGGCCCGCTTGATTCAGGAGAGTTGGGTCGACTGGCCGGACGCGGTCAACGATCGGGTCGGCAACATCTTGCTCTCGCGCATCATGGGCGCGCACGTCGAACTGGTTGAGGCCGGGTTCGGGATCGGGTTCAAGCAAAGCTGGGAGAACGCGCTCGAAGAGATCCGGACGGAAGGCGGGACGCCGTATGCGATTCCCGCTGGCGCGTCGGATCATCGCCTCGGCGGCCTGGGATTCGCGAACTGGGCCGACGAGGTCGCCCAGCAGGAGCAAGATCTCGGAATCTTCTTTGACACGATCATCGTCTGCAGCGTCACCGGATCCACCCACGCCGGGATGATCGCCGGCTTCGCCGCGCAGAACCGGCCGCGGCGGGTGCTCGGCATCGACGCCTCCGCGAAGATCGATGAAACGCGCGCTCAGGTCGAGAAGATCGCCCGCAACACCGCGGAACTCATCGGGCTCCAGCGAGATCTGCGCGATGACGAGATCACCGTGCTCGATGGATGGGCCGGTGACTACTACGGCATTCCAGTCCAGTCCACGCTGGACGCGATCCGCCTCACCGGCAGCTTGGAAGGCGTGATCATCGACCCGGTCTACGA
>JAOPVG010000206.1 GCA_025966255.1 Jatrophihabitans sp. | reverse complement strand
AGCGCGAACGTCGCCCGAGGCAGCCGGGCCATGGCGAGCTGGTCGGTGACGTACGGGATGACCGACGAGCACAGCCCGACCCCGATGCCCCATGCCAGCCACACCGGGTGCAGGAAGGCCGCGCCCGCCGCGCCGACGGTGAACGGCGACGCCACCACGGCCGCGACGAGCATGGACAGGCCGAGCTGGTCGATCCCGCTCATCGACGCCGCCCGCCCGGCTGCATCGGCCGGCACGTCGCCACTCGCCGGGATCGACGCGATGCGGTGGCCCAGCACTACGTACAACATGAAGCCCGCGCAGTTCGCGAACGCGAAGACGAATCCCAGCGTCTGGCCGGACAACCGCACGTCGGTGAGAACGGCGACACCGGCGACGGCGATGACCAGCGCGAGCACGTTGCGCTTCGTCCGCGCACCCCCGGCCGCAAGCACCACGATGCCGAGGAACTCGATCGCGCCGACCGTCGCCAGCGGCAGCCGATCGACGGCGAGATAGAACAGCGAGTTCATCGCGGCCAGCACGACCCCGAGACCGACGAATACCGACCGCTGCGCACCGCCCGCGCCGGCGAGGATCCGCCACGGCCGGCGCCACAGCGCGAACACGACGGCCGCCGACGCGATCCGCAGCCACGCCACGCCCAGGACGTCGACCCGCGCGAACAGCAGCACAGCCAGGGACGGGCCGAGGTAGTGGAACAGCGAGCTGATCAGGAAGAACGACGTCGGCGGCAGTCGCGCCACCGTGCGGGCCGTCCGCCCAGGGCGGACGGGCTCATCCGTGGTCCGGATCATGGGTCCATGATTGGATGCAGATGAGACCAATGGAATGGCAATTCGCAGGCCAGAACTGCCTGTCGCCTTCGTCTTCGAGCCAAGGGGAGCGTCATGCCTGCAGCGCCTGACCCGGTCGGCGGCCTCGACGGCGTCAATCGCCGGCTTCTCGCCGAACTCCACGCGGACCCGCGGATCGCGATGTCGGCGCTGGCCCGGCGCGTCGGCATGTCGGCGCCCGCGGTCACCGAGCGCGTCCAGCGCATGCAGCAGGCCGGGGTCATCCAGGGCTTTCGGATGGACGTCGATCCCGCCGCGCTGGGCCTCCCGGTGGCTGCGTACGCACGCATCAGGCCGAGCGCCGGCCAACTAGCCAAGATCGCCGAACTCGCCACCAGCCTCCCGCAGGTCAGCGAGTGCCATCGCATCACCGGTGAGGACTGCTTCCTGATCAAGATGCACGCGCCGACCATCGCCGACCTCGAAGAGATCCTCGACAAGTTCCTGCTCTACGGGCAGACGATCACGTCCATCGTGGTCTCGAGTCCGGTGCCGGCCCGCCAACTTCCGGTCGCCGACACCGACGCGTGACGGGCCTGGCGCACCGCACCGGGCGCCCCGTCCAGCCTCACGGGTCGACGTGGAGCTGAGGGCCGCGTGCGGCACGATGGCGGGAAGCTCACTAGGAGGTACGGGCATGGCGTTCGATGCAGATGCGATCGTGGTCGGGGCCGGGCTGGCCGGGCTCGTCGCCAGTTGCGAACTGATCGACGCCGGTCGGCGGGTGATCCTCGTCGACCAGGAGCCCGAGCAGAACCTCGGCGGTCAGGCGTACTGGTCCTTCGGCGGGCTGTTCTTCGTCGACTCGCCGGAGCAGCGCCGACTGCGGATCAAGGACTCCCGCGAGCTCGCCTGGCAGGACTGGCTGGGCAGCGCCGGCTTCGACCGGCTCGACGACGAGGACGTCTGGCCGCGTCGCTGGGCCGAGGCCTACGTCGACTTCGCGGCGGGGGAGAAGCGGGCCTGGCTGCACGAGCGCGGTGTGCGGTGGTTCCCGGTCGTGGGCTGGGCCGAGCGAGGCGGCTACAACGCCACGGGGCACGGCAACTCGGTGCCGCGCTTCCACATCACGTGGGGCACCGGCCCCGGTCTGGTGGCGCCGTTCGCCGCGAAGGTGACAGAGGCGGCGGCGACCGGCAAGCTGCGCTTCGCGTTCCGGCACCGTGTCGACAAGCTGACCGTCACGAACGGCGCGGTCGACGGCGTGGCCGGCAAGGTCCTCGAGCCCTCGGACGTGCCCCGCTCGGCCCCGAGCTCGCGCACCGTGGTCGGCAGCTTCGAGCTGCACGCGCCCACCGTGCTCGTCACGTCCGGCGGCATCGGCGGCAACTTCGACCTCGTGCGCAAGAACTGGCCGAAGCGGATGGGCACGGCGCCGAAGAACATGGTCGCCGGCGTCCCGGACTTCGTCGATGGCCGCATGATTGCCGTCATCGAGAAGGCCGGCGGCCGCGTCGTCAACCGCGACCGCATGTGGCACTACGTCGAAGGCATCCAGAATTACGATCCGGTCTGGACGAACCACGGCATCCGCATCCTGCCCGGCCCGTCGTCGGTCTGGCTCGACGCCACCGGCAAGCGGCTGCCCGTCCCACTCTTCCCCGGGTTCGACACGCTCGGCACGCTCGAGCACATCATGACCACCGGTCACGAGCACACCTGGTTCGTCCTCACCAAGAAGATCATCGGCAAGGAGTTCGGTCTGTCCGGCCAGGAGCAGAACCCCGACCTCACCGGCAAGAGCGTGCGGCAGGTCATCGACCGGGCTCGCGCCGACATGCCGCCGCCGGTGCAGGCGTTCCTCGATCGCGGGGTGGACTTCGTCCAGGCCGACACGCTCGACGAGCTGATCGAGCGGATGAACAAGGTCACCGACACGCCGCTGCTCGACCCGCAGACCGTCCGAACCGAAATCCACGCCCGCGATCGCGAGATGGACAACGACTACACGAAGGACCTCCAGATCACCGCGATGCGCCAGGCCCGGGCCTACCTGCCGGACAAGATCACCCGCATCGCGTCGCCGCACAAGCTGACCGACCCGAAGGCCGGCCCGATGATCGCGGTGCGGCTCAACATCCTCACTCGCAAGACGCTGGGCGGGGTGAACACCGATCTGCTGTCGCGGGTGCTCGGGGCGGACGGCTCGCCAATCCCCGGCCTTTACGCGGCCGGCGAGGTCGCCGGTTTCGGCGGCGGCGGGGTCCACGGCTACCGGTCGCTGGAGGGGACGTTCCTCGGCGGCTGCATCTTCAGCGGCCGGGCCGCGGGACGGGCAGCTGCGGCCGAGACCGCGTGATCAGGGAATCGGTTTGCATCCGCACCGGCCGCTACTTCGCCCCGCCGACGCGAGTTAGCGACGCGTACGGGTGCAAACCGGCGGTCCGGTGGTGACCTGGACACAGAGTGTCGCCGCGTGAGTACACCTACTCAACCCGGGCGAAGTAACCCTTCGCGCCGTGCGCCATCTGCCGGAAGTTGAGCCGGTTGACCGGACTCAACGCCTTGACGAGCAGCTTCGTCCGGGCCGTGCCCTCCAACGCGAACGTCCACGTGAATCGCGTAC
>JAOPVG010000598.1 GCA_025966255.1 Jatrophihabitans sp. | reverse complement strand
CCGGCTGCTCGCGGCCGATGGGCTGCCGGTGCGCGTCGTGTCCGAGCTGGTCACGGTCGCGCCCGCGGTCGAGCAGCGCACCCTCAACCACCTGTTGCGGCTGCTGTCCGAACTCGGCGTCGAGATCACGACGTCCACCCAGGTCGCGGCGATCATCGGCGGCGCCGCGCGCACGGTCGCCCTGCTGTCCGGCCGCACCAACGAGATCCCGGTCGGCGCTGTCGTTCTCGCCCACACCCGCCGCGCCGACCCGCTGGCCACCCGGATCGCGGCGAGCGGCCACGATCGTCCCGTCCACGTCGTCGGCGACGCACTCGCGCCGCGCCGGCTCGCCCATGCCGTCCTCGAAGGCGCCCGCTTCGGCGCTTCCCTCTGACCCTCACGAATAGCGCAAGGAGTACGCATGACCCACGAGTTCGATCGCCTCTACATCGGAGGGCAGTGGCGTAAAGCCTCGACGAGCGAACGCATCGAGGTGCGCTCACCCGCCGACCGCAGCTACGTCGGGAGCACGGTGCGCGCCACGGTCGCTGATGTCGATGCCGCGGTCGTCGCGGCCCGGAGCGCCTTCGACCACGGCGAGTGGCCGCACCTGAGCCTCGACGACCGCCTCGCCGTGCTGACCCGGATGCGCGACCACCTCGACTCCCGGCTGGCCGAACTCGATGAGCTGGGCACCCGCGAGAATGGCGTGACGATCGCGGTCCGCCCCGGCCTGCGCGGCGTCGAGCTGTTCGACTTCACCCTCGCCGCCGCCCGCGAGTACGTGTTCGAGACCGAGCGGGCCGCACTGGGTAAGTCCGGCACCGTGGTCCGGGAACCGCTCGGTGTGGTCGCGGCAATCGTCGCCTCCAACGGCCCGCTGCTGCAGTCGGTCGCCAAGGTGGCGCCCGCGCTGGCGGCCGGCTGCACCGTCGTTCTGAAGCCGCCCGCGGAGACTCCGCTGATCGTGCTCGCCCTCGCCGAGGCGGCCCACGCCGCCGGACTGCCAGCCGGCGTGCTGAACGTCGTGCCTGGAGACGTCGTCGAGGGGCAGCACCTGGTCGCCCACCCCGGCGTGGACGCCCTCACCTTCACCGGCAGCGCCGCGGCCGGACGACAGATCGCCGCCGCCGCCGGTGGCAACCTCACCCGCACCACTCTGGAACTGGGCGGCAAGTCTGCGGGCGTGGTCCTGGCCGACGCCGACTTGGAGGCCGCGGCCGCGACTATCGCAATGGGCTGCATGGCGTTCTCCGGCCAACGCTGCGCCGCGATCAGCCGGGCGTTCGTCCCCGCCGACCGCTACGACGAGGCACTCGCGGCGATCGTCGGAGCCGTAGCCGCACTGCCCATCGGCGACCCGCTGGAGGCCGGCACGTTCATCGGCCCACTGGTCTCGCAGCGCGGTCTGGACCGCGTCGCCGACTACGTCGACGGGGCCGTCGCCGACGGCGCCATCCTCGCCCTCGGCGGTCACCGCATCGCCGGCCGGGATGGCTACTACTTCGAACCGACGGTGCTGACCAAGGTCACCAACGACATGCGCATCGCCCGCGAGGAGGTGTTCGGTCCGGTGCTGTGCGTCCTGCCCTACGACGCCCTCGAGGACGCCGTCGCGATGGCGAACGACAACGACTATGGGCTGACCGCGTCGGTGTTCTCCGCCGATCGGGCCGCGGCCGAGCAGGTCGCGCGCCGCATCCGCGCCGGCAGCATCGGCATCAACGCCGCGGCCGGCGCGATCGGCCTGCCGTTCGGCGGCTACAAGGCCTCCGGGCACGGGCGGGAGTACAGCATCGAAGCCTTTGACGACTTCACCGAGATCAAGGCGATCGCGTAGATGGACGGCCTGGTGGACGGGCGGCTGGCGGTCGTCACCGGCGGCGCCGGCGTCATCGCCTCCTCGGTGTGCCGGCTGTTCGCCGAGCACGGCGCGCGGGTGCTTTTCGCCGACGTCGACGCCGAGCGAACGGCCGCCCTCACCGCGGAGATCACCGCGGCTGGCGGGTACGCCGAGGGTGTCGTCGCTGACCTGCGCGAGCTGTCGGCGCTGCAGGCGCTGCACGCACGGGCCGACGAACTCGGCGGGGCGGACGTCCTCGTCAATGCCCTCGGGCACTACCTGTCCATCGGCCCGTTTGTCGACAACGAGGAGGACCTGTGGCAGCAGCTGTACGAGATCAACGTGCTGCCGGTGCTCCGGGCCTGCCGGCTGTTCGTGCCGGGCATGCAGTCCCGGGGATGGGGGCGCGTCATAACGTTCTCGTCGGTCGAGGCGATCCGATCGGCGCCGTTCATGGCGGTCTACGGCGCGTGCAAGTCGATGGTGGACGGGTTCAGCAAGAGCCTCGCCGTGGAGGTGGCCGGCGACGGCGTCCTGGTCAACGCGATTGCCAGCGACAAGACCCGCACCATCCAGACGAACTTCCTGCAGATCCCAACCGAGTACGAGCACCTCGTCCCGACCTGGATCCCGCGCGGTCGCTACGGCGAGGGCATCGACAACGCCCGCATCGCGCTGTTCCTCGCCTCCGAGTTGGCCGACTGGATGGTCGGCTCCACTGTGCTCGCCGACGGAGGCACCATGGCGGCCGGCGGCTGGTACCGGACCCCGGCCCGCTGGACCACGCAACCGCTGCTGCATCAGTACTTCGAAGCGCCGGAGGCCAACGCTGACCGCCCCCGGTCACTGCAGTGAAAGGCCGAGGATGCGCATCTCGATGAACCTGTTCGGCCTGGACGCCGCGCTCTACGGCGAACTCGCCGGCTACGCCGACCGGGCCGGCCTGGACACGCTCTGGCTTTCGGACCACCTGCTGACGCCGCAGAGCTACGCCGCCGAGTACCCCTACTCCGACACCGGCCTGCCCGGCTATGACCACTCGCTGGCGCTCAATGACATCTGGGTCACCATCGGGCACCTGGCGGCGACGACGACGACGCTGAAGTTCGGGCCGGGGGTGTTCATTCTGCCGCTGCGCAGCCCGTTCGTGGTCGCGCTGTCGCTGGCGACGGTGGCCCGGCTGTCGCGCGGGCGAGTGTGCTTCGGGGTCGGCAGCGGCTGGATGCGCGAGGAGTTCGAGGCGGTCGGGGAGGACTTCGACACCCGCGGCTCGCGCTTCGACGAGGATCTCGACGTCATCGCCGGCCTGCTCACCGGGCAGCTGTTCGAGTACCACGGCCGGTTCTTCGACTTCGGCCCTGCGGGGATCGGTGGCCCGCCGGTTCCAGACGTCCCGGTCGTCTTCGGCGGGAGCAGCACGGCCGCGTTGCGACGGCTCGCGCGGCGCGGTGACGGCTGGTTCGGCCCAGTCTGCGAGCTGGTGGAGTCCGTCGCCACGCGGACCGAGGTCGAACGACTGCGGGCAGACGGGCCCCGGGCTGGCGACCCGATCACGTACTACCCGCGGCTGACAGGCGACATCGATCCGGCCAACGTGCAGCGCTACGTCGACGCGGGATTCGAGCACGTGGTCGTGTCCGGTGGCCCGCTGCTCAAGGGCGTGACGTCGGCCGCAGAGCGGGAGGACGTCGTGGCCGAGCTGGGTGCACTGGGCTCCTGACCGCCGCCCGGCTCGCTGTTCAGAGCAGAGCGCGCAGCGATCCCTTCGCGATCTTCTCTCCGGTATTGCGCGGCATCTCGTCCAGCACGTGCAACTGCTCGGGCCAGGTGTGCTTGGCCCTGCCGCGCGCCGCGAAATGCGCCTGCACGTCGGCGATCGTCAGGCTGGAGCCAGGCCGCAACTGAACGAAGGCGGCGACCTGCTCGCCGAAGGTCGGATGTGGGGCGCCGATGACGGCGGCCAGCTCGACGGACGGGTGCGCGAGCAGTGCCTCCTCGACTTCGGTGGCGCTGATGTTCATGCCGCCGCGGATGATGATGTCGGCGACCCGGCCCGAGACCGTCAGGTAGCCGTCAGCGCTCAGCGTCGCCAGGTCGGGCATCCGCATCCGGTGCTCGGCGTCGAACAGCGCGGCGTTAGCCGCCTCGTCGGCCAGGTACCCCGACGACATCAGCGGCCCCCAGCAGGTGGGCTGGCCGGTGTGGCCCGGCTCGTCGACGGCCGCGCCGGTGTCGGGGTCGGCCAGCGCCACGTGCATCTCGGGCAGGATGCGGCCGGCCGTGCGGAGCCGGTGCTCGAGGTCGTCGTGGACCGTCGTGCAGCTGAGTGCGCCGCTCTCGTTCGAGCCGTAGAACTGGAGGACGACGGCACCGGTGAGCTCCTCGAAGCGCTGGGCGCGCTCGTAGGGCACGGGCTCGCCTCCGGTGAACACGGCCCTGAGCCGGGGCGGCGCCTGCGCGCCGGCCTCAAGCCGGTCGAGCAGCATCATCAGCTGGGTGGTGACGCCGGCGAACATCGTCACGCCGTGCCGGGTCATCAGCTCAAGGGCAACGGCGGCGTCCCAGCGGTGCAGCAGAAGGGAGGGCGCGGCCAGTTGCACCGGCAGGAAGTGTGCGCTCCACAGTCCGAACCCGAACGGCGACGGCAGTGCGCTGAACAGCACTTCCTCGCCGACGCGCAGCTCGGCCGCGGTAACGGCATGTTGGGCGAAACGGCGCCACCGGTTCTGGCTGTGCTGTACGCACTTGGGCCGCCCTGTGGTGCCGGAGGTGGCGTTGACCATGAACACGTCGTTGGGTCCACGGGCCGGGGCGACGCCGATCGGCGTCGTTGCCGCAACGGGCGGCTCGACGGAGGCGGTCAGCTCGCGGCAGCGCCCGTTCGTCGCGGCGAGATCGGTGACGAGGTGGGTCCGCAGCGCCGGCAGCTCGTCCCGCACGGACACGACGAGTTCGCGAGCGTCGACATCGCCGACCCGGGCGGTGGTGAGCAGGACCGGCGCGCCGGTGGTGGCGAGCAGGTGGGCGATCTCGTGGCGTCCGGACCGCGGCCCGATGCCGACGATCGTCAGGCCGGCCCGCTCGACGGCCAGGTAGGCGACGTGGGTGAGTGGGCTGTCGGCCAGGTAAACGCCAACGAACTCGGCCTCGGGCAGTCCGAGCCCGCGCAGCACTGCGGCGAGTCCATCGGCGGCGGCGTCGTAGTCGCGCCAGCTCAGCGTGCCCTCGGCGCACAGGTAGGCAGGTGAGTCGGCGGCCGCACCCGCTGCCAACGCCCGCACGTCCTCGGACAGCGACCGCGTGGCCCACCAGCCGTTAGCGGTGAACTCTCGGACCAGGTCGGCCGGGTAAGGCGTGATGGCGACGGGCATGCACGCTCCGCATCGTTGGCGTGGGCGGGCGGCGCCCAGGGTTTGCGATGCTCAGTATACGGACTGTTATCGGCGGCGGGGAGACGGTGCCGGCTCGGCCGCGTCCTTGGTCTCGTCGAAGTAGGGGTCGTGGGCGGCGATGATTGTCGACAGCAGCCGCATCAGCGTCTTGCGGTCGCGCTCGCTGAGCGGTTCGATGAGCCGCTGGCCCACCTCCACGACCTCGGGCGCGGTGCGGTCGTGCAGCGCTCGGCCCGCCGCACTGAGGGAAAGCAGGTTTCGCCGCCCGTCCTTCGTGTCGCGCTTTCGGTGGATGAGGCCGCGCTCCTCGAGCCGGGTCGCGACGTCCGCGATCGTCGACCGGTCGATGGCCAGTTTTTGGGACAAGCGCACCTGGTCGATCTCGGGGCCGTTGCGCAGCGCGGTCAGCACCGCGAACTGCGGCGTCGTGAGATCGGCCTCGGAAACAACGTCGGCGAACACGGCCGCGTGCAGCTGTTGGGCGCGCCGCAGCAGGTGGCCCGGTGCGTCGTGGAGCTCGAACTCAACCATCCCCGTCACCCTTTCGGACGCCGCAATCGATGCGTACACAGCGCATCAATGTAACCCCATCGTGTTACCTGGACGAGGATAGAACTTCGTGGTCCAGTTCGTCCGTACGCTGATGGACTTGGGTCACCTGGCGTTGCGAGGCTTTCGCGTCGGACTGAGCACAGGGCAACCGGAGGGCGTCGGCCGCGGGCTGGCACTCCTCACCACCACCTCGACCTGGACGAGGCGTGGGACACCCCGCGGCGTTCGCCGACTGGTAGGTCACGATGGTGCCGCCGCGGCCAACCTGGAGTTCCTCGGCCCGTTCCTGTTCCCCCTCCGCTTCGCCACCGGGGCGATGGGCAACCTGATGGAGGCCGGCGGCCGGCTGGTCAACGGCACCGGCGACACAGTCCAACTTCGTCCTCGGGCACCCGCCGCTCGGACTTCCCGGACTTCGACGACGGGACCTGGAAGGGCGTGGCGATACATGTGCGCGCTGGTCATCCGTGCCGCTGTCGAGGTCTGAAGACGCGGCCAAATCCGGCGTCAGCGTGTCGGAAACCCGGCCAAACCCGGATCATCAGCATGCTGAGGATGTACGCCAAACTGCAACGTGCACGTTCTTGTTTGGCATGGGTCCAGCGTGCTACGTTCCCGATACAACGTGTACTGATGAGTTTTACAGCACGGACGTCGGCACGCAATGTCGCCATGGTGCACCACTCGGATCCACCCTCGACGGGGAAGAGGTCACAGATGAAGCTGAGACTGCTGGTACCGATCATGGCCGTGGTGGCCGTGTCCCTGGCTGCATGCACGAGCAGCGGGTCGGCGTCGCCGAAAGGTTCGGGAGCCTCGACCACCCACGCTTCCGGGCACGCCAACGTGAACGTCCGCATCGGCGGTGACTGGCCGACCCTGGATCCGTACCAGACCTCGGGCAACCTCAACACCGACATCCTCGACAGCGGCATCTTCGACCGCCTGGTCGCACTCGGGCCCGACGGCAAGACCGTCGTTCCCTACCTCGCCACCAAGTGGAACGTGACGCCGACCAAGTTGGTGTTCACCATCCGCTCCGGCGTGACCTGCTCGGACGGCACGCCGATGGACGCGGCCGCCATCGCCGGCTCGCTGAAGTACCTGACTACGCAGTCCGAGGCGCCGCAGGAGCTGGGCGGTGGTCCGTACAAGATCACCAATGACGCCAGCACCGTCACGATCGAGCTCGGCAAGCCCTACAGCGACGCGCTGTACAAGCTCAGTGACGCCCACGCCTCGATCATCTGCCCGGCGGGCATCACGATGATGAAGGCGAAGAACTCGACGCAGACCGTCGGCTCCGGCCCGTACACCATCGCCGAGGCCGTCCACAGCGACCACGTGAAGCTCACCGCGCGCCCGGGCTGGAAATGGGGCCCGAACGGCGAGACGACCGATGGCGCCGGTCGACCGTCCAGCCTGACCGTGCACGTGGTCACCGATGAGAGCACCGCGGCCAACGAGCTGGTCACCGGGCAGCTGGACATCGCGTCCATCACCGGACCCGACGTGGCCCGGCTCATCGCCGACAAGTCGCTGACGCACACCACCTTCGGTGGGCAGTACCTGTCGAACCTGGTATTCAACCCGAGCAACACTGCGTTGCAGGACCAGCAGGTGCGCAAGGCGATCAGCCAGGCGATCGACACCAAGGCGTTCATGCAGGCCGACACCGGGGGCTACGGCGTGACGAGTGCGTCACCGTTCGCACCCGGCGCGACCTGCTACGACCCCTCGGTCGCCTCGCTCGTCTCACCCCCGAGCGTGAACACCGCCAAGGCGACGCTGCAGGCCGATGGGTACACCATCTCCGGCGGCAAGGCGACTAAGGGCGGCAAGCAGCTCAGCTTCACCATGGTCACGACCACGCAAAACTTCAGCGCGGCCGGCCAGGAGTACATCGCCAGCACCCTGGGCGAGGTAGGGATCGACGTCAAGATCAAGAGCGTGGACGCCTCGACCTACAACCAGCTCCTGGTGGCCGGCAACTACGACCTCGCCCAGCAGCTGCTCAGTGGTGGCGGCCCGGCTCCGGGTGACTACATGCTGTACATGACCGGCCCGAGCTTCAAGGACGGCGGCGGTAACACCAGCATCAACGACCCGGCCGTCAACTCCCTCGTGCAGGCGGCGTTCTCCTCGACGCCGGACACCCAGTGCGCCGCGTGGGACGCCGTGCAGAAAACCGTCATCAAGAACAACGACGTACTGCCGCTGGACCAGCAGCAGAAGCAGTACTTCGCCAAGGGCATCAAGATGATCACCTTCACCTTGCTGCACCTGGACACGCTGACGCGATAGCGCCCAGCGCAGACCGCGAATCGGCCGGGGTGGTCCGTTCCCCCGGCCGATTCGTCTGTCCGGCTGTAAGGCCGATCGGCGTCAGAGGGGCCGGACGAGCGTGCGGTGCCAGTCGTCCTCGTAACGGGTGCGGAACCGCAGGTGCAGCTTCACCGAGATCTACTCGTTCGTCAGGTAGTCCACCGAGAAGGTGAACCGGCTGCGGCCGGACAGCCTGGCGTCGATCGGCTCCGCGCCGGCCAGCTCGGTGACGTCGACCCGCTCGCCCGCGTCGACTCAGCGCGCCAAATAGGCATCGATCGTCTTGTGCAGGTGAACGATGCGGGTCTCGTGCCGCGACAACGTCTGGTGGGTGAGTCCGCCCAGTCGCAGGCCCAGCTGCTGACGGCGGACGTTCACCACATCCTGCTCGACGGCCCGCCCCAGCCGCGCCAGCTCGGCACCGCTGAGTTCGTCCTCGGCGAGCACACGCAGCGGCTCGCGGACCGCGTCTCGTTCCTCCGGACGCGTCCAGCGCAGGTTCACCACCCGGACCGTACAGCGGTTCGGGTCGACCGGGTCCGGTGTCACCCAAGTGATGAAGGCGTGGCCGGGGTGGCAGGCCAGCAGCAGGTTGGGAAACATCAGGTACTGCCAGACGTCGGTCACCTGCGCGTCGCCGAATGGGCTGGTGTCGAAGCCGGTCGCCTCCGTGACGCCGCGCAGCATCGACGCGATGACGTCCCGCGCGGTCGGCTCATCGCCGTCCGACCAGCCCGAGCCGTGCCGCGCGAGCAGCTCGTCCACGTCGAGGGACTCGGCGCCCATGAGCTTGCGGCTGGTCACAGGCAGCTGGCCGAGGTAGGCCTCCAGGACTTGGCGTTGCGTCACGGTGCGCACCCGGCCACTGGCCTCGGCGAACGGCGTGACCATCAGCGAGTGCTCGCCGAGCAGCGAGAACCGGGTGCCCAGCTCATTGCTGAACAGCAGGCCCTGCGAGTGCAGGAACGGCAGGTGGTAGGTCTCGACAAAAGCGTCCTGCCAGGTCTTCCAGTTGCACGCGACCGGCGCCTGGACGTTGATCCCGAGCGGCACGTACTCCTCGAGCTCGTAACTGTTTAGGTGCTCGGGGAGCGGCGCGAGATACTCCTTGAGGGACAGGCTGTCCTCCGGGCTCGGGTTGATCAGCACGAACCCGGCCCAGGTGGCGCACCCGACCTCGGGCAGGGCGTACGCCGAGTCGTCGAGCGGATTGAAGAACTCACGGTCCTGGACGTGCGAGAGCGTCCCGTCCAGCCGCCAGGCCCAGCCGTGGTAGGGGCAGCGCAGCGAGTTCGAGCGTCCCTGGCCCTCGCACAGCAGCAGCCCGCGGTGCAGGCAGGAATTGCGGAACGCGCGGATCACGCCGTCCTGGCCGCGCACAACGACGAAGGACTTCGTGCCGACCCGGTACTCGCGCCAGGACCCGGCCTGCCGCAGGTCGTCCACCAGACACGCGGGCTGCCAAACCCGCATCCACAGCCGTTCGAACTCCTGCGACATCACCCGCGGCGAGGTGTAGCGGTCCGTGTCCAGCCGGACGTCGCCGTCCTGGATCGGGCAGTCGCGCGCCAGTTGGGGTTCGTCAGCGGCGAGCATCGCGTCCTCCGTGGAACGGCGCGGATGAATCAGGCCGGAATGAACGTCTGCAGCGCGATGCCGAGCCCGCCGTCGACGGTTATCAGCTGGCCGGTCATGTAGCGGGACGCGTCGCTGAGCAGGAACAACGCAACCGGGGCGATGTCGGTGGCGCGTCCGGTGCGGCGCAGCGGCACGATCTTGCCGCGGCGCTCCGCGGCGCCCTCGTCCTGACTGCTGGCCGAGAAATGGGTGCCGCTGATCATGCCGGGCGCGATCGCATTGACCCGGATGCCTTCGGGGCCCCACTCCAGCGCGAGCTGCTGGGTGAGGGTGACCATTGCGGCCTTGGCGGCGTTGTAGGACCCGGCGCCGGGGGCAGGGAACACCGCGCACAGCGAGGAATTGTTGACGATCGGCCCGCCGGTAGCGACCAGGTGCGGGTACGCGGCCTGGCTGACGAACAGCGCCGAGGAGCAGTCGACGCGCATCACGAAGTCCCACTCGGCCTCGGTGATGTCGAGCAGCTTGCCGCCGCGGACCAGGCCGACGTTGTTGACCAGTCCGGTGAGCTGCCCGAACGCATCGACGGCGGCGCCGACGATCTGCTTGGCGCCGATCTGATCGGCGACGTCGCCGGCGACCGCGACGGCACGACCACCGGCGGCGGTGATCTCCTCGACGGTGCGCTGGGCGGCGGGCGCGTCGATGTCGTTCACGGCAACGGCCGCGCCGGCCTGCGCGACGGACGCGGCGATGGCGGCGCCCATGCCGGAACCGGCGCCGGTGACGAGGACGGCGCCGCCGTCGAGGACGGCGCCGCCGTCGAGGGACGTGCTCATAGGGCGATGTCCTTGTCTGGGTAGTGGGCCTGTGCTGTAATCAACAGTGTACTGATGAATTTCGTGGAGGCAATGGTGACGCACGCCCGGCCCGACTACGACGTGGTGGTCATCGGCGCCGGATTCGGCGGCATGTACGCCATCCATCGCCTGCGTCAGGCCGGCCACTCGGTGTACTGCTTCGAGGCTGGCGACGGCGTCGGCGGCACCTGGTACTGGAACCGGTACCCAGGCGCCCGCTGTGACGTCGAGAGCATCCAGTACTCCTTCAGTTTCGA
Source organism: Jatrophihabitans sp. (assembly GCA_025966255.1). GTDB lineage: Bacteria > Actinomycetota > Actinomycetes > Mycobacteriales > Jatrophihabitantaceae > Jatrophihabitans. Next base: position 65 of record JAOPVG010000598.1, on the reverse strand, counting down.
TCCCGACCTCGAACAGGATTGGGATTGGAGCGAGCGCTACGCCACGCAGCCGGAGATCCTGCGCT
>JAOPVG010000595.1 GCA_025966255.1 Jatrophihabitans sp. | reverse complement strand
CCCTTTTAAGGGGTCTGCCTCTGCCGTTGGGCTACGGGGGTCGACGCCGCCCATTGTGCCTGCGCCGGGTGGCCGGGCGGCGCGCCTCGCGCAGCGCGCGAGAGACTGCAGCCATGCCCACGTGGTCCGCGCCGGTTCGCTACGCCGAGGTCGACCAGCAGGGCGTCGTCTTCAACTCTCACTACCTGTTGTATTGCGACGAGGCGATGGGTGCGTTCTGCGAACAGCTCGGGCTGCGCGAGTTCGTGGCCGCCGTCCGGCTGGTGAAGGCGACCGTCACGTGGAGCGGCCCGGCGCACTGGGGCGATGTCGTCGACGTGGACGCGCGCTGCACGAAGGTTGGCCGCACGAGCGCCACGATCGCGTTCGAGATCCGCGCGGCCGATCGTCCGTGCTGCACCGTCGAGACCATCTACGTCCTCGCCGATCCGCAGGGCACCCCAATCCCGATCCCCGACGACACCCGGGCGACGCTGCTCGGCTAGAGGCCGGCCACCCCGGCAGCTCGCGCGAACACCGCATCCAGCATGGGTTCGGTGAGCCGCCCGGTGAACGTGTTCTGCTGGCTGACGTGGTAGCAGCCGAGCACGATCCGGCCGTCCACGTTCGCCTCGACGCCGTGCCCGAAAACCGGCAGTCGCTCCGGCAGCGGTACTCCGGCCGCGCGCAGTGCGGGCCAGACGGCCGCCCAGCCGAAGCCACCCAGCACGACCACGGCCCGCAGCCCGGGCCAGAGCAGCTCGAGTTCACGCACCAGCCACGGCCGGCAGGTGTCGCGCTCCTGCGGCGTGGGCTTGTTGGCCGGCGGCGCGCAGTGCACCGGGGCGGTGATGTACGTGCCGCGCAGGGTGAGGCCGTCCCCGGCGTGGTGCGCCGTCGGCTGGGAAGCCAGGCCGACGCGGTACAGGGCGCCGTAGAGCCAGTCGCCGCTGCGGTCGCCGGTGAACATGCGCCCGGTGCGATTCGCACCGTGCGCGGCCGGGGCCAGGCCGAGGACGAGGATGCGCGGCTCGTCCGCACCGAAGCCGGGTATCGGACGCCCCCAGTACGTCTGGTCAGCGAACGAGCGCCGTTTCACCCGGGCGACCTCCTCCCGCCACTCGACGAGGCGTGGGCACGCCCGGCACACACTCACCCGGGCCGAGAGGCTGCGCAGCGAGGGAGCGGACCCGGCGAGGGCCGCGACCTGTTCGGACGAGTGGGCTACGGGCGTACGCGGCGTCGCCGGATCACCCGGCCAGCCCGACCCTGGACGCACCGCCATGGCGACAGCTTGTCAGGGTGAGAGGTCAGGCGAGCTGGGTAGGGTCATCTCGACCGGGCGACCGACTGGCACGCCGAACGGATGGGAGTGCTCGATGGCTGCAGGGGCAAAGATCGGCATGAGGGTGATGAGCATCGTCATCGGCATACCGGTCAGCATCGTGACCAAGAAGATCGTCGAACGAGCCTGGTCGACAGCTCGCCCCGACGATCCGCCCCGCAAGCCCACCGAATCCGAGGTGCGCTGGGCCGACGCGATCGCCTGGGCTGCGGTATCCGCCATCGGCATCGTTGTGTCCGACCTCGTGACCCGCCGCAGCGCCGAGGCCGCGTACCGCACGATCACCGGCAACGAGCCACCACCGTCCAAGCCGGCCAAGGCAACGAAGAAGCTCAAGCAGGCGGGCGAGAAGACGAAGGCGACCGCCGACTGACCCTCCTACGCGTGCGCGATCAAGCCGGTCGCGCGGGCCGATTGATACGCGAATCCGGGCCGAGACTCTTGGGTCAGGCGAGGCTGAGGGCGATGCCGTCGAGGATGTCGTGCTCGCTCGCGATCACCGCGTCCACGCCGATCTCCTCGACGAGCGTGCGCAGCACCAGCGCGCCGGCGGTGATCACGTCGACCCGTCCCGGATGCATCACCGGCAACGCCGCCCGCTCCTCGTGCGTCATCCTCAACAGCCGGGCCGTGACGTCATGGACCTGGTCGGCCGTGATCGTGGCCCCGTGGATGGCGGCGGGGTCGTACTCGTCCAGCTCGAGCGCGATGGCGGCGATCGTCGTGACCGTGCCGGCCACACCGACGAAAGTGACTTCGGGGTCGAGCGGCACGTCCTCGCGGGCGGCGGCGACCGCGGCCCGGATGTCGGCAATGGCGGCCTCGACCTGCTCCGACGTGGGCGGGTCGTCGTGCAGGTGCCGTTCGGTCAGACGTACGCAGCCGACGTCCATGCTGTGCGCGCGCAGCGCGCCGTCGTCACCACGGACGAGCTCGGTGGACCCGCCGCCGATGTCGGCGATCAGCAAGGGTCCGGTGACCTCGTCGAGCACGCTCGCGGCGCCGGCGAAGGACAGTGCCGCCTCCTCGATGCCGGTGATCACCTCGGGTAGGACGCCGAGCTCTGCGCGAACCATGGCGACGAACTCGCTCTGATTGTCCGCGTCGCGAGTGGCGCTGGTGGCGACCATGCGGACCCGCTCCACGTTGTGCGCGTGGATCAAGGCCGCGTAGTCGTGCAGCGCCGCGCGAGTGCGCTCGAGCGCCTCGGGCGCGAGCCGGCCGGTCCGGTCGACCCCTTGCCCGAGCCGGACGATGCGCATCTCCCGATGGACGTCGGTCAGGTGGCCGTCGACGACGTCGGCGATCAGGAGCCGGATCGAGTTCGTCCCGCAATCGATGGCGGTCACCTGGGTCATCGGGGCTCCACGCACGGTCCGGCGGACCACCATTCCGGGAGCGCCGCGAGCGCCTCGTCACCGAGGGGGTTCACGCCCGGTCCGGCCGCCAGGGCGTGTCCGACGAGAACATGCAGGCACTTGACCCGGTTCGGCATG
>JAOPVG010000463.1 GCA_025966255.1 Jatrophihabitans sp. | reverse complement strand
GTCACCGTACTGCGCAGCCTCACCGGGTACGCCGAACTCGTTGCCGGCGACATCGACCCCTTGGCGGTCGGGCTGTACCTCACTGACGCGTCCCGTCGGGTCCTGCTGCCGCGTGGTGACTCCCCGGACTTCGTCGACGTCCTGCTCGCCGCGGCGATCGAGGCCGGTGCGGACCTGGTCATACCGACCGTCGACACCGAGTTGCGTGGCGTCTCGGCCGCGCGCGCCGAGTTCGCCGCGCACGGGATCGACATGCTCGTCGAGTCCGTGACGACCCTCGACATGTGCCTGGACAAGTTCGAACTGATGCAGGCCTGCGCCGGTGCGGTTCGGGTGCCGAAGACCCTGCTGCTCGATCCCCGCACGAGTCAGGACGACCTGCGGCGACTGGGTACGCCATTCATCGTCAAGCCCCGCCGCGGCGCCGGCGGACGCGGGTTCGAGATCATCGCCTCGCCCGCGGACATCACCCCTCAGATGTGCGACGGCACCATCATCGCGCAGGAACTGCTCCCGGGTGCCGAGTACTCGATCGACATCCTCGCCCGCCCGGGCGGCGGCGTCGTCGCGGCGGTTCCGCGGCGTCGGGACAAGGTCGACTCCGGCATCGCGGTCGCCGGGCGCACGGTCGCGGATCCCGCGCTCGAGAATTTCGGTCGTTCGGTGGCCGAGGTCATCGGCGCCCAGGGCGTCGTCAACGTGCAGGCCAAACTCGACCGCGACGGCGCCCCGGCCCTGCTCGAGGTCAACGCGCGCTTCCCCGGCACGATGGCCCTCACCCAGGCCGCGGGAATCGACATGCCGCTGCTGGCCGTCCAGGCTCTGCGCGGCCGGTCGCTGCCGGAGCGCATCGACTTCCGGGAAGTCGCCATCGTGCGTCACTGGGAGGACATCGTCGTCCCGGTCGACGAGTACGCCCAGGTTGCGCCGGTTCGACGGCGCGTGCTCGAGATGGACGGCGGGTGAGCCGAACACCGACCGCTGCCGTCGACCGTCGCCGCGACCTGCACACGCACTCCGATCTCACCGACGGCACGGCCAGCCCGGCCGCGATGGCCGACGCCGCCGTGGCGGCCGGCCTGCACACGTGGGGGCTGTCCGACCACGTGCGGGCGGACAGCGACTGGGTCGATGAGTATCTGCGACTGGTCCGCGGCCTGCGCCGCGACGGCCTCGAAATCCTGTGCGGCGTCGAGGCGAAGATCCTGGACTCCCGCGGCCGCCTCGACCTGCCGACGGCGCTGCCGGATCTCGACTACGTCCTGGTCGCCGACCACCAGTACCCCGCTGCCGGCGGTCCAGTGCACCCGCGCGACGTGGCCCGCGCGATCGCTGCCGGCGCGATGCTCCCGGCCGACGTGGTGGACGAGCTCGTCGTCGCCACCTGCGCCGCGGTGCAGCGGGCCCCGCTCCCGGTGATCGTGGCGCACCCGTTCAGCCTTCTTCCGAAGATGGGGCTGTCCGAAACCGACGTGCGCGACGATCACCTGCGGGCGCTCGCTGCGGCCTGCCGGACGGTTGACGCGGCCGTCGAGATCAACGGGAAGTGGCGGTGTCCGTCGGCCCGCATCGTCGCCGACCTGTCCTCGGCCGGCGTGGACCTGGTGGCGGGAAGTGACGCGCACCGGCCCCAGGACGTCGGAGCGTTCGGCTACGTCGATGTCATCGGCGCAGTGCACCAGCCAGGTGCCGATGCGCCGTGGGCCCGGCCCGCAGATCTGCCGTCAAGCCGGCGCGAGCGACGCGTCGCCGTGTCACCGTGAGCGGCGTGCTGAGCTGGTTCGGCAGCCTCGGGCTCTGGACGCTGAGCCTGATCGTTCTGCTCGGCGCGGTCCCGAATGCGGTCACAGTCCTGCAGGTGGTGTTCGCATCCCTGCACCGCTTCCGCGATCACTACGGCGATGAGCAGGTGGATCCGCTCGATCTACCGCGCGTCGCAGTACTCGTGCCGGCCTGGAACGAGGCACCCGTCCTTCGCTTCAGCGTCGACCGCATGATGGCCTTGGACTATCCGCCGTCGCGGCTGCGAGTGGTCGTGGTAGACGACGCGAGCACCGACGAGACTCCGGAGCTGATGCACGAGAAGATGCAGCAGTACCCGGGTCGGGTCGTGCACCTGCGCCGCGCCGAGGGTGGGCAGGGCAAGGCTCACACGCTCAATCACGGTCTGCGTCGGGTGCTCTCAGACGACTGGGCCGAAGCGGTCCTGATCACCGACGCCGATGTCGTGTTCGAGCCCACGTCCGTCCGCCGGATGACGCGCCACTTGACCGACCCCGACGTCGGCGCTGTGACTGCGTTCATCAAGGAGGCCAGCGAGCCGGCCAACTGGATGAACCGCTACATCGGCTCCGAATACGTCGCAGCGCAGGCCGTCGGTCGCCGGGCCCAGAACGTGGCCGGCGCCCAAGGCTGCCTGGCCGGCGGGGCGCAACTGCACACGCGCGCCAACCTCGACGACCTGGGCGGACTGATCGACACCACGACGCTGGCCGAGGACACCGTGACCACGTTCCTGACCCAGCTCGCCGGCCGCCGCGTAATCTTCGACGGCAACGCCCACTCCCTGGCCGAGGAACCGGCCGGCATCGTGGGGCTGTGGAAGCAGCGGCAACGCTGGTCGCGAGGCAACGTCCAGGTCGCCCGCCGGTTCAAGTCCGTGTTCTTCCGCCCGTCGTCCGTCCATCGGCTCGGCCGGACCTGGTTCGGACTCATGTGGTGGTCGACCTTGCTGCTGCCGGCGTTCATGATCGTCGCGTCGGCCGCGCTGGCGGCCCTGTGGTGGCTGGACGCCAACCGCGGTCACCAGGTGTTCACGCTGTTGTGGATCACCAACGCTCTCGGCTTCGTCTTTACCACCACCTTCACCCTGCTCGTCGACCGCAGCGTCGCTCGCCGTACGTGGCGCCAGGCCGTGTCCTTCCCCGGTCTGATCAGCCTGGCCGTGATGGCGTGGGTGCTGGTACCCGGACCGATGCACCTGCTGGTGCGCCAGACCTGCCTCGCCATCGGCCTGGGGTGGAGCCCGCACACCCGGTCCTGCCTCGCGCTGGCGGCCTATCTGTGGATCTCCGTATCCATGCTCGCCGCCTGGGCGTTGTATCGCTTGGACACGAAGCACGATCTCGGTCGTCTGGGCGGCGTGCTGCTCTTCGTCGTGGGCTACGGCCCGCTCCTGTGCGCCATCACCTTCGCCGCCTACGTCGCCGAGGCCCGCGGCGCGACTGCCACCTGGGACAAGACGGTGAAGACCGGCAAGATCGGGTTGGCCGCATGAGCGCCGCGCACCGACGTCGTCCGACTCCGCAGGACGAGCTGCGCGCCGATCGCCGCGCCGAGCGGCTCCTGGTCTGGAAGGGACTACTCGCCCTGCTTCTGGTCGTCCTCGTGGCCTGGGTCCGGCACAGATATCTGCTCTAGGGACCTCGGTCCAATCGATCCGGCAGGTAAAAAGGCGGGGGCCGATTCAGATCAGGCAGGAGCCCCATGGCGCCACGGTGCCACGTCCGTTCGTCCCCTTGTTGAGCGCTGTATCTGTCGTCGCCGCGCTGGGCGCCACGCTTGCCTTGAGCAGCCCGGCGCGCGCCGACACCGACTCGGCTGCTGGGGGCACCGGCTTGACCGCAGCGGCGGCCCGAGCTGCAGCATCTCGCCGCGATCCAACAGCCCGACGGCGCCCTGCCTTACGCGCTGCATAGTGACGCGGCTACGAGCATGACCACATCGGCATCCGTCGCGGCCACCACGTGGTTCGTCCTCGCCAGCCTCCCAGCGAGCTTGTCAGCTCTGTGCTAATACCCGTCAACGTCCTAGTGACAGTCGCCGCTGGACGGATCGAGCGTGGCACCGCTGGTGGAGACGAATTTTGATGTCCAGCCGCCGGAACCGAGGGCAAGGTG
>JAOPVG010000432.1 GCA_025966255.1 Jatrophihabitans sp. | reverse complement strand
CTCAAGCCCGTCGCGGGCGCCAGAACTCAGCCCACACCGGCCGCGACCTCCGCCGAGGGCAAGCCCGCAGAGAGCCCGGCCGCCGAGAACGTCCAGGCCAAGGCGCCGGAGGCGAAGCCGGCCCCGGCCAAGGCGAGCACCGCCACCGGCGCCACCACCCTGCGAGGCGCGGCCGCGCGGGTCGTGGTCAACATGGAGCAGTCGCTGACCGTGCCCACCGCCACCAGCGTGCGGGCCGTCCCGGCCAAGCTCCTGGCCGACAACCGCGTGGTGATCAACAACCACCTGCGCCGGGCCCGCGGCGGCAAGGTCAGCTTCACCCACATCGTCGGCTTCGCCATCGTCCGGGCCCTCGCCGGCAACCCGGAGATGAACAACTACTTCACCGAGATCGACGGCAAGCCCGCCGTCGTCACGCCCGAGCACGTCAACCTCGGCATCGCGATCGACCTCGCCGGCAAGAACGGCTCGCGTTCGCTGGTGGTCGCCTCGATCAAGGCCGCCGAGACGATGAACTTCGCCGAGTTCTGGAACTCCTACGAGGAGATCATCCGGCGCGCGCGCAACGGCAAGCTGACCACCGAGGACTTCGCCGGCACCACGCTCAGCCTCACCAACCCGGGCACCATCGGCACGAATCACTCGGTGCCGCGCCTGATGCAGGGCCAGGGCACGATCGTCGGCGTCGGGGCCATGGAGTACCCGGCCGAGTTCAGCGGGATGAGCGAGGAGCAGCTCACGGAGCGGGCCGTCAGCAAGATCATGACGCTGACCTCCACCTACGACCACCGCATCATCCAGGGCGCGCAGTCCGGTGAGTTCCTCCGCCGCATTCACCAACTGCTGCTCGCCGACGACTTCTACGACGAGATCTTCGCTGCGCTGAAGATCCCGTACGAGCCGGTGCGCTGGCTGGTCGACCGCGAGTTCAGCCACGAGGGGCAGATCGGCAAGGACGCCCGCGTCATCGAGCTGATCAACTCCTACCGCAGCCGAGGCCACTTGATGGCCGACACCGACCCGCTCGAGTACACCGTCCGCAACCACCCCGACCTCGATATCACCCAGCACGGCCTCACCCTGTGGGACCTCGACCGGGAGTTCCCCGTCGACGGCTTCGCCGGCGAGAAGCTGTTGAAGCTGCGCGACATCCTCGGCGTACGGCGCGACGCTTATTGCCGCCGGGTCGGCGTCGAGTACATGCACATCACCGACCCCGAGCAGCGCCGCTGGCTGCAGCAGCGCATCGAGCTCAAGCACGCCCAGCCCACCCGCGACGAGCAACTGCACATCCTGGGCCGGCTCAATGTCGCCGAGGCGTTCGAGACCTTCCTGCAGACCAAGTACGTGGGGCAGAAGCGGTTCAGCCTCGAGGGCGCCGAGACGGTCATCGCGCTGCTCGATGCCGTACTCGCCGAGGCCGCCGACCAGCACCTGGACGAGGTCGTCGTCGGCATGCCGCACCGCGGCCGCCTCAACGTGCTCGCCAACATCGTCGGGAAGCCGTACTCGAAGATCTTCAACGAGTTCGAGGGAAACATCGACCCGGGCACCGCGCAGGGATCCGGCGACGTGAAGTACCACCTGGGCGCCGAAGGCACGTTCGCGGCCGCAAGCGGCAACGAGATCGCGGTGTCGCTCACCGCGAACCCGTCGCACCTCGAGGCCGTCGACCCGGTGCTCGAAGGCATCGTGCGGGCCAAGCAGGACCTTCTCAACAAGGGCGACGACGGCTACACCGTGCTGCCCGTCCTCATGCACGGCGACGCCGCGTTCGCCGGGCAGGGCGTGGTCGCCGAGACGCTCAACGTCTCGCAGCTGCGCGGTTACCGCACCGGTGGCACCGTGCACGTCATCGTCAACAACCAGGTCGGCTTCACCACGTCGCCGTCGTCGTCACGGTCGTCGCTGTACGCGACCGACATCGCCCGCATGATCGCCGCCCCGATCTTCCACGTGAACGGCGACGACCCGGAGGCGTGCGTGCGGGTCGCCCAGCTCGCGGTCAAGTACCGCCGCGAGTTCCGCAAAGACGTCGTGATCGACATGGTCTGTTACCGCCGCCGCGGCCACAACGAGGCCGACAACCCGTCGTTCACCCAGCCCCTGATGTACGACATCATCGACAACAAGCGCAGCGTCCGAAAGCTCTACACGGAGGCACTCGTAGGACGCGGCGACATCACGCTCGAAGACGCCGAGGCCGCGCTCAAGGACTTCCAGTCGCAGCTGGAGAAGGTCTTCGTCGAGACCCGCAACGCCACCGACAAGCCGGCGCCCGAACGCGAGATCGAGCACGAGACCCCGTCGCAGCAGATCACGACGGCCGTCCCCCTCGACACCGTCAAGCGCGTCGCCGAGGCGTACGCGAACCCGCCCGAGGGCTTCACCATCCACCCGAGGTTGAAGCCGCAGATCGACCGACGCGTCGCGATGGCGAGTTCCGGCCACGTCGACTGGGCCACGGCCGAACTCTTCGCATTCGGCGCTCTCGTGCTGGACGGACGCGCCGTGCGCATCTCCGGCCAGGACACCCGCCGGGGCACGTTCACCCAGCGGCACGCCACCCTGATCGACCGCGAGACCGGCGCGGAGTACACGCCGCTCAAGCAGCTGTCCCACGACCAGGCGCCGTTCTGGGCCTACGACTCGCTGCTGTCGGAGTTCGCAGCTGTGGGCTTCGAGTACGGCTACTCGGTCGTGCGCGAGGACGCGCTCGTGGCCTGGGAAGCACAGTTCGGCGACTTCGTCGACGGCGCTCAGACGATCATCGACGAGTTCATCTCCTCCGGCGAGGCGAAGTGGGGCCAGCGCTCGGCGGTCACGCTGCTGCTGCCACACGGCTACGAGGGACAGGGCCCGGACCACTCGTCCGGCCGTCCCGAGCGGTTCCTGCAGCTGTGCGCGGAGAACAACATGACGGTCGCGATGTGCTCGTCG
>JAOPVG010000408.1 GCA_025966255.1 Jatrophihabitans sp. | reverse complement strand
CGACCCCGCCACCAACCGCGTCTGGGCCACGCACCTCGACCCCAACCTCAGCATCACGTCACTGGCCGCCGTGGACCCGTCCGCCCGACCGGTCATCAAGTTCGCCGCCGGCACCGGGGCCGAAGCTCCGCAGGGCGCGAGTCTGAGCGTCGGGCCGGACGGCACCGTCTACGCCGTCACCGCGCGGGGTGACGTCGGGGTCGTCCATCCCGACGGTGAGACGTTCACCAAGGCGACCTACAGCAAACTTCACGAGCCGCTGCGTTCGGTGCAGGTGACGGCGGTCGGCTCGTCGATGGTGGTCCTCGACGCGGTGCAGGGAACGCTCGTGCTCCCGGACGGTCAGACGGCGACGATCAAGGGAGATCCGGATGCCCGGCTCCAGACACCGTCGCCGGACGGCACCTCGGTCGCCGTCGCCACCACGAGCCAGCTGGTCAGCGTGCCCCTCGCCGGTGGCCGCCCGATCTCGCTCTTCGACGGCGGTGGCGGCAAGCCCGCGGCGCCCACCCGCTTCGGCGACTGCGTGCACTCCGCGTGGGCCGGCAACCCCGGCGTCTACGCCCGCGCCTGTGGCGGCGGCGTCGGCGCGGCTGTGCCCCTGCCGCACAACGGCGCGCTGCAGAACCCGGTCTTCCGGATCAACCGCGGTTCCATCCTGCTCAACGACCTGACGCTCGGCAGCATCTACGACCTCGACGCCCTCCAGGAGGTCGACAACTGGACGGCGGTCAAGCCCCCGCCGATCGTCAAGCAGACCAAGGAGAACAAGAAGAACAACACGAGCGTCGCGAGCCGCGACCTCCCGCCCAAGGCCGTCGATGACACCCTCGGCGCGCGGCCCGGACGCACCACCACCCTGCACGTGCTGGACAACGACTCCGACCCGCAGGGCGCGATCCTTTCGATCACGCGGGTGACCGGACTCGACCAGTCCTCGGCCAAGGTCACGACCTCGCCGGACGGACAGTCGGTGCAGATCAGCCTGCCGAGCGGCGTAGCGGCCGCGCACTTCAAGTACACCGTCGACGACGGCAAGGGCCTGACCGCCAGCGCGTCGGTGACCGTGGCGGCGCGCAACGTCGACCAGAACACGGCGCCCGCGTTGCGTCGCGGGTTCAAGCAGGCGGTGTTCTCGGTGAGCGCCGGAGGCACGCTGGAGCTGCCCGTCCTCGACGACTGGCGCGACTACGACGGCGACCCGCTCGTCGTTTCGTCGGCGAAGGTCAGCGCCGGCCGCGTCACCACCACTCCGGACGGACGGCTGAACTACCTGGCCCCGGCCACCGGCGGCACCCAAACCATCACCTACGACGTGGCGGACGGCGTCTCCGCCCCGACCTCCCAGCGCATCCCGGTCACCGTGCTCGGCCCGACGGCCACCAACACCGCACCTCCGGTCGCCCAGCCCGATACCGCGCGCGGCGAGGTGGGACATCCGATCACCATCCAGCCGCTGGCCAACGATCTGCCCGGCGCCGACCCCACCAACCCGAACGCCGCGCTCGCGCTCGCCGGCACGCTGGCCAGCCCGGCCGGGGTGCGGGTCTCCACCGACCTCAAGAGCAACACCGTCACCGTGACGGCCTCGCGGCACGGCACGTTCACGCTGAGCTACAACGCTGCTTACGGCAACGCCAAGTTCTCCGCGGCCAAGATCCGCGTCGACGTCGCGAATGCACCGCCCGCACCCCAGCCGCCGGTCGCCGTCCCCGACACCGGCGTGCTCTACGGACAGACGGCCACGACGATCGACGTCCTGGCCAACGACTTCGATCCGGCCGGTGGCGTGCTCGTCGTGCAGCACGCCGCGCCGGCGGTCGCGAACGACCAACTGCACGTCGCCATCGTCGACGGCCACTGGCTGCGCATCGAGGCGGCCAACTCCAATCTCTCGCCCAACCCGCAGGTCGTCAGCTACACGATCACCGACGGATTGACCGATCCGGTCACCGGTGAGGTGGCCGTGACCCAGGTCGACCCGCCGGCCGACGATTCCCCCGCCGCAGTCGATGACTACGCCACCGTGCGCTCCGGTGACTCGGGGCTCATCCCGGTGATGGACAACGACATCGACCCGGCCGGCGCCGCGCTCTCCCTGCTCGACGACGTGGCCGGTGCGCCGCGGCCGGGGCAACTCGTCGCGACGAATTCCGAGGGCACCCCGGTGGGCGCCGGGACGGCGTACATCTCCGGCAAGCAGGTGCGTTATGCCGCGCCGGCCGTCACCCAGGAGACCACGAACACGATCACCTACATCGTGCACAACGCCTCCGGCGCCCGGGCCACCGGCACCGTGCACGTCACGGTGATGCCGCCGCCCAGCGCGAAGAACCCCGACGAAGCGCCCGCCCCGCAGCCGATCAATGCTCGGGCGGTCAGCGGCGCCACGATCACCGTCAAGATCCCGACCAGCGGCATCGATCCCGACGGCGACACGACCACGGTCGCGGGCATCACGTCCGCGCCGAAGCTGGGTCGCATCGTGTCCATCGGCGCCACCACGATCACCTACGAGGCGTTCCCGACGAAGTCGGGCACCGACCGCTTCGGTTACCTCGTCAGCGATCCGTACGGCAAGACGGCGTCGAGCATCGTCAACGTCGGGGTCGCCACCCCCTCCGATCCGCAACCGCCGGTGGCCGTCGCCGACAGCATCACCGCCTCGCCCGGCGCGAAGGTGCGCGTGGACGCGCTCGCCAACGACGTGATCGCGCCGGGCGACAACGTCGCCATCACCGACCTCGGCAAGGTCAACCCTGACCTGCCGCCCGGCAACACGCTGCGTGGACCGAGCGGTCCGATCCAGGTGGTCGCCCCGGGCACCGACGGGCGCTCGCAGGTCGTCCTCTACTCGTTGTCCGACGGCATCGGCCAACCCTCGACCGCCTCCGTGACGGTGCACAGCCAACGCGGCTACGTGCCGCCGCCGATCGCGGTCGACGCGACGGCCACGCCCAAGCCCAACGCCACCACGGTGACGGTGGACGTGCTCAAGAAGGCCGCCGATCCGCAGGACCTGCCGATCACCGTCGCCAAGGTGTTCGACGCGCGGGCCACCGTCTCCGGTGCCACAGTGCGCCTGCCCGTTCTCGACCGCGTCCAGAACGTCCTCTACGAGATCCGCAACTCGCAGGGCGGCACGGCCGCGGCGGTCATCCACGTGCCCGCGCGCGGGGTCGGTGCTCCCTACGCCCGGGCCGGCAAGCTGATCACCATCGATCGCAACGGCAGCAGGACGATCGCGATCGCCGACTACGCGCTGGATCCCGCCGGTAAGCCGCTGCGGCTCACGACCACCGACCGCCTCAACACCGCACCCGAGTCCGGGCTGCGCCTCACGAGTCCGGACACGACGCACCTGACCTTGACCGGGACGAACGGCTACGTCGGCCCCGCGGCGATCACGTTCCAGGTCAGCGACGGGAAGACGCTCAACGACCCCGCGGCCCAGACGGCACTGATCACGGTGCAGGTGCAGGTCGGTCCGGACACGCCCGTACTGCGTTGCCCGTCCGCGCCGATCAACGTGATCGAAGGCGGCCCGGACAACGTGCTCGACGTCGCCGCGTTGTGCCACGTGTGGACCGCTAATCCGGCCGACCGCGACCGGCTGCGCTTCCGTGGCACCTGGCATTCGCAGCCGCACGACGTAGAGGTCGTGAACAACGGCTCGCACGACCTCACGCTTCGCGCGCACGCCGCGGCGAAGCCGGGTGACTCCGGTTCACTGAGCATCGGGGTCGACGGCTCGTCGGCCACGCCGTCGACAATCAACGTGTCGGTGGTGAAGCTGGGCCGGCCGTCGATGAACGCCGTCTCCATCGACGGCGTCAAGGCCGCTACCACGGTGCGCCGCGACATCAGGGGCTACCTCACCTCGCCGCTGCGCGATCCGAAGAACACCGTCGTCAGCATCACCCAGGTGGCCGGGATGCCGGCGACGGCCACGAAGAACGGTTCAACGTTCTCCATCACCCCGGCCCGGCAGAGCCACGGACAGATGCTCTTCGCGCTCGTGGTGAGCGACGTGGCCGACACCTCGCGCACCGACCGGCAGGTCTCGGCCCGCGTCTCGTTGGACGTGCTGAACGTGCCCGACGCCCCGGGTGCACCGCAGGCCGGCCGCACCATCCTCAGTCGCACCGTCGTGCTGTCCTGGCCGACGCCGCCCGCCAACGGCGCCCCGATCGATTCCTACCAGGTGCAGTGGAGCGGCGGCTCGCAGTCCTGCCCCGCCTCCCCGTGCCGGATCACCGGGCTGGTCAACGGCAGCTCTTACGGCTTCACGGTGCGCGCCCACAACGCTGTCGGCTACGGCAAACCGAGCCCGCGACTCGCCCCGCCGGCTAAGCCCAACACGCTGCCCGGCGCGGTCGGGCA
>JAOPVG010000394.1 GCA_025966255.1 Jatrophihabitans sp. | reverse complement strand
GACTGTGGAGAAGTACGGCCTCGTCGAGCGGCCCCAGATCGGAGGGACCTCGCTGGCCAACTTCACACATTGAGGAGCACCACGTATGGCTTTGCCCAGCGAACTTACCCGGACGGAGGTGGTCGATCGCCTCGCCATCCGCGAGCTGTTAGACCCGAGACCAGGACCGATGACCTGTGCGGCCGGATATCCCATGGCCCTGCGGCATCTCCGCAATGACTCCGTAACTGCGCCGATGCGGCGGTGCTCGGCGCGACCGAAGGATGGAGAGGTCCGAACGGCGATGAAAGGAATACCCCCATGTCGCGGAATGACGTACGTGCGATACCCCGGTCGGGCGGTGCACTTCCGATCACCGACGACGGCCGCCCGCTCTACGCCTACACCGCACACACTGCGCCCGGGCAAGCGAATGGCAACGGCGTCAACGCATCGGGCGGGACTTCGCGCGAGGTCACCGCCTCCGGCGCGCCCGCGCCCTTGTGGTCCTCCACCGTGGGCGGCTCATCGGGCGGAAGCGAGAGCGGCTACTAACGCGGAAACGAGGCGGCGATTCGGGTCGGCTACTCGACCCGAGATTCGGCTCATCACCAGCCACAAGGGAGAAACAGGATGACCAGTCAAGCGATGCGCAACCAGGAGGAAGACCACCTGCTCACCCCGAGGAACGCGGCGCTCATCATCATCGACTACCAACCGGTCCAGGTGGCTTCGGTCGCCTCGATGGATCGTCGCACCCTCGTGATGAACATCGTGGCCGTCGCCAAGACAGCCGAGCTCTACGATCTGCCGATCGTGTTGTCGACGGTGAACGTCAACACCGGTGCGAATCAGCCGACGATCCACCAGTTGACCGACGTGCTGGGCGCGACGACGGCCTTGGACCGGACGACGATCAACGCGTGGGAGGACGAGGAGTTCGTCGCGGCGGTGAGAGCGACCGGTCGCAAGAAGCTGCTCATGACCGCGCTGTGGACCGAAGCCTGCCTGACCTTCCCGACCCTCGACGCCATCCGCGAGGGATATGACGTCTACCCGATCGTCGATGCCGTCGGCGGCACTTCGGGCCAGGCGCACCACGCTGCCCTCGAACGCGTCACCCAGGCCGGCGCCAAACCGGTCGGTTGGGTGCAGCTGCTGTGCGAGCTGCAGCGCGACTGGTCGCGGAAGGAGACCGCGGCACAGTTCACGGACCTGGTGTTCTCGGTGGAAGGGCATTAGGTGCACGCGCCGCGTTCGGCTCGGCGCGACGGAACGGCAGTGACTGGCGTCCCAGCCCGCCAGCCGGTCACCTTCCTAGTGTTCTCCGCCTCGCTGCGCAGCGAGGCGTTGAACAGCAAGCTTGCCGTGCTGGCAGCCGAAGTCATCGAAGCGCACGGCGGCCAGGCTGACTTGGCGTCGATGCGCGACTTCGATGCGCCGTCATACGATGCCGACGTACAGGACAGCTTGGGTTTCCCAGCCGGGGCCGAACGGTTCCGGACGCGGCTTGCGGCCCGTGACGGCTTCGTGGTTTGCGCCCCGGAGTACAACGCCTCTATGCCTGGAGCGTTGAAGAATTCGATCGACTGGGTGTCGCGCTATCGCCCGCAGCCGTTCAACGAGCGGCACGGACTGTTGATGTCGGCATCACCGTCGATGTCCGGGGGCAATCGCGGGCTGTGGTCACTGCGCGTCCCGTTGGAGCACCTCGGCGCCCGCGTCTACCCCGACATGTTTTCCCTTGCCCGGGCTCACCTCGCCTTCGATGGCGGGGGCCATCTCGCCGACCCAGTGCTGGGCGACCGGTTCGAGGCAAACATCGCCAACTTCATGAATCTGGTCGAGGCGTCCAAGCACTATCCGTGCGTCAAGCGGGCATGGGTGGAGTACCTGGGCGAGCGTCCGGAGCCGGAGCTCGACCGGGTCGAGTGACTCCTACGCGAGCGACCCCCGAGGCTGGTGGTGCGCCCCTCCGGGCTTCGCTCGCCAGCTCATATCCGTCGCGAGTCAACCCCACCCCTGGCCGACGACGCGAAGCGGTTGAAGGAACTCGAGCGGGCGAACTCCACCCTCAAACGGTTGCTCGCCGACGCGGAGCTGGAGAAGGCCGCGTTGAAGGAGATTGCCTCGGAAACTTCTGAGCCCGGACCGCCGGCGGGCCGACCGTTCACCACCTCATGAAGGTGGGCGTGAGTGAGCGGTTCGCTTGCCTGGTGACCGGGCAGAACCGAACAACGCAGCGAAGAGACCCGGGTCAGCACGATCGTGGCCGACCCGGCGCGGTCACGTCTGGGTGACGAGGTCCGACGCGCTGTAGAGCAGTCGCGCCTTGAGGCCTTGGGCGACGATGCGGGTCGAGGTGGTCTGGCCGCCGACCGGAGTGGTCTGGGTCCAGACGCCGTTCAGTCGTTCGGCGACCGCGGCGGTGCCGACCTGCGCGGTCCAGGCGATGAAGACCCGGCTGCCCGACACGGCGACCGTCTCACCGAGGTCCAGCTCGTCGCTTACGGTCGGCAGCGCGGTGCCCCGGTAGGTGGTTCCGCCAGGTTCGTTGCTGGCGAACATGATGAGGTGATCGTCGCGGGTCCACGCGATGTACGTGGCTCGTCCGTACATAGCGACCGCCGGGGTGCCATTGTGGAAGCCGCCCGCGGTCAGCCTCCTGGCGCTCCAGGCGCCGCCGGTGCTGGTGGCGATATTGACGACCGATGCCCTGGTGTTGAGCCTCGGTGTCGTCGAGAAGTGGGTATAGCGCGTCCAGACAAGGGTCACGCGTCCATTGGCGTAGGCCAGACCCGGTGAGTCGTCTGCGTAGTTCGCCGGCCGATTGGTGATCTGGGTGCGAGGCTGGGTGCCGAGCAGGGTGTGCGCCTGGAACAGCTCGTTGCGTGGATATCCGAACGCGGACGAGATTGTATCTTCGCCCCAGACGGCCCACCATTTGCCGTTGGACGCGGTCAACGCGGCCGAATACGTGGAACGGAAGCCCTTATTGCTGGTCAGGTAGGTGGCCGGCGCGAATGCGAATCCGTCGACATATTTTCCGACGTAGAGCCGAGAATTGTTGACGAAGAGCAAGTACGTGGAGTTCAGCCCGTCCCACGCTGCGCGAAGAACCCGGCCGGGGTAAGGGCTGTGAACCGTGACGACCTGCCCGGACGGGTACACCCGGTAGAAGGAGATCCCGACGAATGCGCAAGGAGGGATTACGACGCCCCCCGACCAATCCTCTCCTATGAAACCACGCACGATACCGTCTGCGCCGATCGTAGCGTCGCCGCTGTTGACGAGACACTGGTAGCCGCCGACCTGAACCGTGGCCAGTTGTCTGAACGGTTCGACCGCTGCGGACGGAGTAGCTCGCACGAACAATGCGGTGATCAGCACAAGGACCTGTAATCCAATGATTGCCAGCTTGCGCATCGAACCCGCCTCCTCGGCCACGCAGCGGCGCTTGTCGCGCGGAACGAGTGTTGCACAAAACGAAACTGCGCGATGGGCCCGTTTGTCGCGCTCGATCGAATGGCCGGCCCGACGACACCGGGCAGAACAAAAGTCCAGGCCACTTCCTCAACCCGCGATGGAGCACCGCGCGAGTGCCGTCACTTGAAGGTCATGGGCGTGAGTGAGCGGTTCGCCTGCCGGGTGACCGGGCAGAACCGAACAACGCAGCGACGAGACCCGGTCAGCACGATCGTGGCCGACCCAGAGGCCGGGCTGCGGGCAGGGCTGCGCGATTACGCCAAAGACCATCCAACGCCACGACCGACGGCCGCCCTATCAAGATCGTGTCCGTCCGATGAGCACACCAGTGAATGCCTCGGCGGCCTGGTCGAACGATTGGTCACCGGCGAGGACCTGATCGACGAACTCGACCGCCTCGCCGAACAGCGCAGCTACCCGGCCGTGCTGCTGCGACCACGGCCCCGAGCTCGCCCGCACGCGATGGCCGACTGGCCGGCGAACGCGTCGCGCTGTCCTTCATCCCGCCCGGCGAGCCGTGCCGCAACGGCTACTCGAGTCGTTCAACCGCAGGGTCCGCGACGAATTCCTCAACATCAACATCTTCGGGTCACGGGCCCACGCCCGCGTCGTGATCACTCCTCAGCCGTGCATCGCGCTCGGGAGCTGCGGCTACTTTCGCCTGGCACTCGCTAGCCGCGACTATCACCAGATCCTGGTGATGCCGGTTCACCCGCCAGCACCCAACCATGGGCGGCATGGATCCCGGAGTCGCCACCTACACCATCCGCATCAAAGGGCGGCTCGGCGACGCGGCGCTGTCTGCGTTTCCGGCGCTACGGTCCCGGCACGAAGGTGCGGAAACGGTGCTTATCGGCGACCTGGACCACGCGGCGCTATATGGCGTCTTGTCGGAGATCGAGGCGCTGAGCCTCGGCCTCGTCGAGGTTCGACAACTTACGCCAGATCGCAACACGACTGAGCCCGAGGACGGCGACCCACCCCGTTGATCCCGCCTTCGGCGGGGCTCGACTTCCGCGACCTGGACCGCAGGCATCTGCAGGCAAAGGAATGTAGCCATGAACACGATCAGCAGCAACGGTGAGATCGGCAAGCGCGCGCAACTTCCGGTGATGCCGGCTCCGCATGACCGAGCCGCCAGCGCTGTCACTGCGGACCCGATAGACCGCGCGGATTCGTCGGCCATTCACGTTTCCGACCGGCACCGCACCGCGACCACAGACCACCTCGCGGAGCACGCGGCCCGGCTTGCCCGGGAGAACGAGGCACTCAACGATCTCACAGGACTTGTCGCACACGAGGTGAAATCGGCATTGCTGCACGCACTGCTCGACGACGAGCCTCGGCCCGGCCTCATGCGGACCCTGGAACTCGTCGACACGATCCTCCAGGCGGCTCGGGCGAGTCAGGCCGACGTCAATGTCGTAGCCGTAGACGAAGTACTGCATCAAACCATTTCCGACCTCGGACGGGTCAATGCCGACGTCACCACGAGCGCGACCGGTGTGTTTCCGCTGCCCCACGCCGCGCTAGGTCTCGTGCTGCGCAATCTGCTGGCAAACGCCATTGCCGCCGGCGCGAGCAACGTCCATATCTCGATCCTCGCCGGCGGCGAGCGGCGACTGCTCGTTGTCGACGACGACGGGGTCGGGCTCGAGTCGCACGACGGTTACGCCACCGGCGATCAGCTGGGGCTGGCGTTGTGTCGTCGCCTAGTCGCGCGGTTCGGAGGGGTGATCGAACTCAAGCCGCGACCGGCCGGTGGAACCCGCGCCGTGATCTCGATCTCCGGAGCCGGCTGATGATTCGCGTTCTCCTCGTCGACGACCATGCCTTGTTCCGGTCATCGCTACGAGTACGGCTAGATCGCGAGGACGGCATCACGACGATCGGCGAAGCCGGAACAGCAGAGCAGGCCATCGCCAGAGCGCGTGTGCTGCAGCCGGATGTGGTGCTGCTGGATCTGGTTCTGCCGCGCAAGGACGGCTACGCGGCCATCCCCGAGCTCGCGAAAACGAGCCCATCGGCGAAGGTTCTGGTCGTCTCTTCGCAAACCCAGCCGACGGCTGTCCGGCAGGCGATCGGTGCCGGCGCTCGCGGCTTTGTGCCGAAACGGTCCTCGGACACGGAGTTGATCGCAGCAATCCGGCGGGTCGCGGCAGGTGAGCAGTACGTTGAACCCAATCTCGGCGCGCGACTCGTCGTCGATGACTCGTCGCCGGAACTCATCACGCTCTCTGAGCGAGAACGCGACGTGCTTCCTCTCCTCGCGCTCGGATACACCAATCAAGAAGTTGGCAACAGGCTGTACGTCTCGGTACGCACAATCGACTCGCATCGCGCCACCATCATGCGGAAGCTCAGGCTCGAGACGCGCGCCGAGCTCGTGCTGTTCGCGCTCGCAAAGGGCTTGATCGGCGCCGCGTGATCTCTCCTGGAGAGCGACTGCCCGCACCGTTTCTGGAAGGGCCGCAGAAGGGACGCGAGGGCCTGGGCTGGCACGGGCCAAGCAGACGCCACCGGGGGAACACCGCACCTCGAACTTGAGCCCGCATCTCGCTCGGTTCGATCGCCAGGGCCGCGGAATCACCGAGATCCGGCGACGCCCCCTCACCCATTGCGCAGCCACGTTGCCCAACACAAGGTCAAGGGACGAGAGGAGTCCACCATGGACACCACAATCGTAGAGTTGGACTACCGAAGAAGCGGCGCCTTCGAGGTATCCCTGCTGTGGCATCGCGACCTCGAGGCCGTGAGCCTCACCATTCGGGAC
>JAOPVG010000340.1 GCA_025966255.1 Jatrophihabitans sp. | reverse complement strand
GATGGGGTCCCCGTGCGCGCGGGCGCGGTGTTCACGAGTTCGCCGGCGCGCAGCACGTGACGTACCTGCGCCGGCACGCCGAGGTCGGCGAGCGGATCGCCGTCGACGATAAGTACGTCGGCGTCCTTGCCCGGCTTGAGGGTTGCCGCACCGATCGAGTAGGCCCAGGTTAGCCGCCGCGTGCCGCGTCGCGGCAAACAGCGCATCGGCGGCGCTCGAGCAGTACTCGCGCGGCAGGGCGACCTCGGTGGCCACGTTGCCCACGAATGCCACTGTGCCAGCGTCACCTTGTTGGCCAACGCAGCGACGCCGAGTGGTGCGCCAAGACGATCACTGCGCATGCGATAGGCGTGCGATACGAGGCGGTACCCGGCGGTCAATCACGGTCATCCGCCGAGTCCTCCGAGACAGCAGAAGGCCCGGAATCACTGGGATTCCGGGCCTGATCGTCCTCAGACGCTGGATTTGGGAAGCTGATGTTCTGCCATTGAACTACGCCCGCAGACCCGCCAGACAATACCCGAGGGTCCCTGGTCCGGGACCTCAGACCGAGCGGCTCAGCCACCGGACCCGCCCCGAAAGACGCGCGCGGCTTGGGCCAAGCGCGCATGCGTGTCGCGCATCGCCGGCATTGGCGGCAGGTACTGCTTGGCGATCTTGGCCACCGACGTGTAGTTCGTGTCGACGACGTTGGCGAGCGGCGACTCGACGGCCTGCGAAACGAGCTGGTACGCGTCGAGCATCGCCAGGCCGAACTCGGCCTCCAGCCAGCGCACGAGCTCCGTCTGCGCGATACGGAACGCGTCCTCGAGCGGGCGGGCCGAGCCGGTGGTTATCAGGTGCGTGTCCGACTCCAGGCGCGGCCACGCGCAGGGTGCGCCCTTGATGAGATCGACCAGCACGACGGTGTTCATCGCGCACTCGGCCGCGACGCCGCACGTCTCCCCTTCGCCTTGCCGCGCGTGGCCATCGCCGATTGACAGCATCGCCCCTTCGACGTTCACGCCGAGGTAGCACGTGACGCCCGCGCGCATCTCCGGCGTGTCCAAGTTGCCGCCGTGCGCGTCGGGGACCAACGACGAGCGCACCTCGAGGTTGGCCGGCGCCACCCCGACGGTGCCGTGCATCGGCACCATGGGCAGGTCCACCTGCCAGTCACCGAAGCGGGACTCGAACCGGCACAGCTGCTTCGCCCGGTCGAGCTGCCAGATCCACACCACCTCCGGCAGCGGGTCCTGCAGTGTGGCCGTGGTGTGCGTCGACGTCAGCGCGCCGAAGAGCGGGACGGTCGTTGACACAGCCCAGTCGCGAGCCGGCTCCACGGAGACGAAGTGGATGGCCAGCGTGTCCCCCGGCTCGGCACCCTCGACGTAGAACGGTCCCGTCTGCGGGTTCACGTACGGAAATTCGCAGACTTCGGACACGAGGTCGTGGACTCCGCGCACCCGTCCGGCGAAGCAGTCCTCGGTGAACAGCTCGAGCACCGTCCCGGGCTCGATGCGCGCGAGCGGCGCGGCGCCGCCGAACGTCCAGACGTACTCGCTGGGATCCGGCCGGAACGACCGGACGACGGGATCGCTCACTGGCCCAACCTCGCTTCGCTCGGTACGGCCACCGAAGGGCTACGCATGCCGATTGTTCGCTCGCCGATTGTTCGCTCGCTGCGCTCCCTCACTGGCCCAACCTCGCTTCGCTCGGTCCCGGAACCGGCTCGTCGAGATGGACGCGGGCAACCTCGACGACGCGGCGCGGCTCTCGCAGGTAGAGCACGAGGAGGTACACCAGGCCGAGGACCATCCACACGATGACGCCGCGCACCGCGTAGGAGATCGGCGCGCTCAGCGACAGGATGAACGACCAGCCGAAGGGATTCCAGCCGACCGCCGACAGCCAGGCCGGGAAGAACACGGCGATGCCGGCGAGCGGGATCAAGAGGTGCGTGACGGGGTTGAAGCCGTCGACTCGCCGCCGAGCGAAGTAGCCGATGCAGGCCGCGTTGGAGATCATGTACATCGACACGAGCAGGATCACGAGCGCGGTGCCCACGATCGCGAAGGCCGTCGTCGGGTCGTACTTGAACCCGAGGACGAGTGACACGACGAGGGTGACGACACCGGTCACCAGGATCGAGACATAGGGCGAGCGGTGCCGCAGGCTGACCCGGGCTAAAAGGTACGGGAACGCGCCGATGCGGCCCATCGCGTAGGCCGTGCGACTTGCGACGTTCACGCCCGCGTTGGAGTTCGCGATCGTGGAGTTGACGATCGCCGCGAAGACGAACCACCAGAAGAAGCCGTAGAGCGTGCGGGTGATCCCGAGCCACGAGTCGGCACCGGCCGCCTGAAAGCCGGCGAACTTGCCGGGGCCGAACGCGACGTCGACGGCGTAGATTGTGAACACATAGAACAGCCCGACGATGAGCACGGCACCGATGACCGCGCGTCGGATCGTCTGCCGCGGGTTACGCGCCTCCTCGGCCAACGGCGTGGCCCCTTCGAACCCGCCGAACGCCAGGATCGCGAACACCGAGCCGCCGATCACGCCGGCGAGTC
>JAOPVG010000315.1 GCA_025966255.1 Jatrophihabitans sp. | reverse complement strand
CTTCTACACGAACCCCGACGGCCGCGACGCCCGCCGGACCACGCTGTTCGTGCTGGTGCTGCTGTCGTTGTTCTATCTCGTGCCGACCGTGTTCGGTGCGCTCGGCCGTCACTATGTGCCGGATCTGCTGCTGACCGGGGATACCGACGCGACCGTGTTGACCTTGCCTGGACGCATGATCGGCGGCGAGGGCGGCGTTCTGCTCGGCGCGCTCGTCACCGCTGGTGCTTTCGCCGCATTCCTGTCCACGGCGTCCGGGCTGACCGTGTCGGTGGCCGGCGTGCTGTCCCAGGACCTGCTGCAGCCGCGTGAATGGCGCCACCACGACGCCCGCGGGCCGGAGGACCTGCGGGCCCGCCGCATCCGCACGTTCCGGCTGGCGGCTGTCGCCGCCATCGGCGTGCCGTACGTGCTCAGCCTGCCGAGCGAGCACCTCGGGCTGGCCGCGGCGGTGGGGTTGGCGTTCGCGGTCGCAGCGGCCACGTTCTGTCCGTTGCTCATCCTGGGGATCTGGTGGCCGCGGTTGACCGATGCCGGAGCGGTGGCCGGCCTGGCCGGGGGCGGGGTGCTCGCCACCGCGGCGGTGCTGGTGACGCTGACCGCCGACGTCCGGCACGGCTGGACCGGCGCGCTGCTCGAGCAGCCGGCCGCCTGGGCCGTCCCGATCACGTTCGCCGTGATGATCGCCGTCTCGCTGGCGACCCGGCGCCGGATCCCCGCTGACGTCGGCCGGGTGATGGTGCGCCTGCACGCGCCCGAGACGCTGGCTGCCGAACTGCACGGCCTGGACCGTTCGTCGCGCTGAACCGACCGTTCGACGCTGTGGACGGGCCGTGTACCGACTGAGGCCCGGCGTCCAGCGAATTGGCACGGGCAGCTGTTCCGGCGTGGCCGCCGTCAATGGCACGGTCGAGAGAGGGCGAGTGGCGCCCCGGGTTCGAGAGGAGCGAGTCATGTCCCAGGTGGCAACGGACAGGCCGGCCCCGGCGCCGGTTGGCTGGGGTGCCGGTATTGCCGACCCCGGCCCCCTCGGTCTCGCCGGCTTCGCGGCCACCACGTTCTATCTGTCTGCGGTCAACGCGGACCTGCTGCACGGAACCGTCGAGGCGGGCGTCTTCGGGCTCGCGATCTTCTACGGCGGTATCTCCCAGCTGCTGGCGGGCATGTGGGAGTTCACGAAGGGCAATACATTCGGCGCGCTCGCGTTCGGCTCCTACGGCGCGTTCTGGCTCTCGTTCTGGTGGTTCGTCACGAAAGGCGTTCCGGCCATGGTCGCCGACAAGGCCACGGCCAACGACATCAACCACGCCGTCGGGACCTTCCTTCTCATCTGGACGATCTTCACGTTCTACATGTTCATCGCGTCGCTGCGGACCTCCGCCGCGGTCGCCGCGGTCTTCTTGCTCCTGACGCTGACCTTCCTGTTCCTGTGCATCGGTGCCTACGCAGCGTCCCTCGGCTGGACCAAGACCGGCGGCTGGGTCGGACTCGCCACCGCGGTCGCAGCGTGGTACGCATCGTTCGCCGGCGTCACCAATTCGACCTTCAAGCGGGTGGTCCTGCCGGTGTTCCCCCTGGCGCGTCCGTAAGTCACGGCAACCCTTCCCGTCACGGCCGTCCGGAATTAGGTTCGATACATGAGCGAAACACTCTCCAACCTGTCCTATGAAGAACGCCGCTTCCCGCCATCCCCGGAATTCGCGGCCGCCGCCAACGCCAAGGCCGACGTGTACGAGGAGGCGAACCGGGATCGACTCGGGTTCTGGGCGAAGGCCGCCGAGCGGCTGAGCTGGTCCGAGAAATGGTCGGAGGTGCTCGACTGGTCCGGCGCCCCGGTGGCGAAGTGGTTCGTGGGCGGCAAGCTGAACGTCGCGTACAACTGCGTCGACCGCCACGTGGAGGACGGGCACGGCGATCAGATCGCCTACCGCTGGGAGGGCGAGCCCGGGGAGACCAGGGCGATCACGTACTCGGAGCTGAAGGACGAGGTCTCCCGCGCCGCGAACGCGTTGGTCGATCTCGGCGTGCAGACCGGCGACCGCGTGGCGATCTACCTGCCGATGATTCCGGAGACGGTCGTGGCCATGCTGGCCTGCGCGCGCCTCGGCGCGCCGCACACGGTGGTCTTCGGCGGATTCTCGTCCACGGCGTTGTCGGACCGGATCATCGACTGCGACGCCCGCGTCGTGATCACGGCCGATGGTGGTTATCGCCGGGGTTCGGCATCCGCCTTGAAGCCGGCGGTCGACGAAGCGCTGCTGAAGTGTCCGGACGTCCGGTCGGTGCTCGTGGTCAAGCGCACCGGTCAGGACATCGAGTGGACGGAGGGCCGCGACGTCTGGTGGCACGACGTCGTGGACAAGGCGTCGAGCGAGCACAAGTGCGAGTTCTTCGACTCCGAGCACCCGCTGTTCGTGATGTACACGTCGGGGACGACGGGCAAACCGAAGGGCATCCTGCACACGTCCGGGGGCTACCTGACGCAGGCCGCGTGGACGCACTGGGCCGTCTTCGATCTGAAGGCGGATTCCGATCTTTACTGGTGCGGCGCCGACATCGGGTGGATCACCGGGCACTCGTACATCGTCTACGGGCCGCTGGCCAACCGGGCCACGTCCTTCATGTACGAAGGGACGCCGAACACGCCGGACGAGCATCGGTGGTGGCAGATGATCGAGAAGTACAAGATCTCGATCCTCTACACCGCGCCCACCACGATCCGCACGTTCATGAAGTGGGGCGACGACATCCCCAAGGCGCACGATCTGTCGTCCTTGCGTCTGCTCGGCTCGGTTGGCGAACCGATCAACCCTGAGGCGTGGATCTGGTACCGCAAGAACATCGGCGGCGACCGCACGCCGGTCGTCGACACGTGGTGGCAGACCGAGACGGGCGCAATCATGATCAGCCCGCTTCCCGGCGTCACGGAGACGAAGCCCGGCTCGGCCACGAAGGCGCTGCCGGGGGTTGGCGCCGAGGTCGTTGACAACGAGGGCAAGCCGGTACCCAACGGGGGCGGCGGATTCCTGGTGTTGACCGAGCCGTGGCCGGCCATGACGCGGGGCATCTGGGGCGACCCGAAACGCTTCGAGGAGACGTACTGGTCTCGGTTCAAGGACGAGGGTTACTACTTCGCGGGCGACGGTGCCAAGAAAGACGAAGACGGCGACCTGTGGCTGCTCGGGCGGGTCGACGACGTCATGAACATCTCGGGACACCGGATCTCAACCACGGAGGTGGAGTCGGCGCTCGTGTCGCACCCGTCCGTGGCCGAGGCGGCCGTGGTCGGGGCCACTGACCCGACGACCGGCCAGGGCATCGTCGCGTTCGTCATCCTGCGTGGCAGCGGTCCGACGGAGGAGGCCGAGGGCGAGGAGCTGGTGAAGACGCTGCGCAACCACGTCGCGTCTGAGATCGGCGCTATCGCGAAGCCGCGGCAGATCATGATCGTCGCGGAGCTGCCGAAGACGCGCTCCGGCAAGATCATGCGGCGACTGCTGCGCGACGTCGCCGATCACAAGGAACTCGGCGACGTCACGACCCTGACCGACTCGTCGGTGATGGACCTCATCGGGGAGAGGATGCCCAGCGCACCGTCGGAGGACTGATCCTCTGACCGGCATCCGTGCGGCTCGGGCCGCCCGGATGCCGGTCAGACGCGGACGCCGAGTCGCTCCGTGAGCGCCATCGCGTCGAACGGGGCGCGGACTTTCACGTCGTTGTCGAAGTGCACCTGCACGTCGTGCCCTGCGCTGTTCCATTCGCGGATGCGGGCGGCCCAGGTTTCGAGGGCTTCGTCGGTGTAGCCGCTGGTGTACAACTCGACGTCGCCGTGCAGGCGCACGTACACGAGGTCGGAGGTCACCTCACGGATCTGCGGCCACCGCCCGGCGGTGTCGGCGATGACGAGCGCCAGCGCGTTCTTGCGCAATAGCTCGGGAAAGGCCGGCACCTCGAACGTCTTGTGCCGCACCTCGAGGGCGTGCCGGAGTGGCCGGTCGACGTCGGTGGTGGTCAGCGCCCGGTCCTTCATCCGCTCGTCGTGGCGGCGGGCCAACCAGGCGGCTTCGCCGGTCGAGCGCGGTAGCAGCGCGAAGAACGACTCGAGCCGTTCGGCGTCGAAGCCGAGGGTGGGCGGGAGCTGCCACAGAAACGGACCGAGCTTGTCGCCGAGCGCGAGCACACCCGAGGCGAAGAAGTTCGCCAGCGGCGTCTCGACGTCGGCCAGCTTCTTCATGTGGGTGACGAACCGCGGACCCTTGACCGCGAACGTGAAGTCGTCCGGAGTCTGCGCGGACCAGCGCCGGAAGCTCTCGGGCCGCTGCAGCGAGTAGAACGTGCCGTTGATCTCGACGCTGTTCAGCTTGGACGACAGGTATTCGAGCTCGGCTCGATGCGGCAGCTTGGGCGGGTAGAACACGCCCCGCCACGGCGGATACAGCCAGCCCGAAGTGCCGATCCTTATCTCCGGCCGTCGGCCGGAGATCTCTTCGCGCGAGCGCTCATCGCGTTCGGCGTCACCATCTGCTCGGCTGGCGCTCATCGCGGGTTGGCCTTCATACCGGTGGTCTACCCCACACGCTCAACCGTGGGCGAGGCGGTCGGTGAGGCGGGTTCTGGCGGCCGGCCAGTCGTCGTCGGTCATGGAGTATTGGACGGACGTGCGCCAGGACCCGTCGCGGCGGATCCGGTGTTTGCGGAGTTCACCCTCGCGGGTTGCGCCGAGCCTGGCGATGGCCGCCTGCGATTGCTCGTTGTGGATGTCGGTGTGCCAGACCACCCGGGCCGCGCCGAGTACATCGAACGCGTGGGTGAGCATGAGCAGCTTCGACTCGGTGTTGTGCCCGGTGCGCCACCACCGCTTGCCGAGCCAGCTGTGCCCGATGCCGAGAGTGCGAAGCGCCGGGTCGATCTGGTAGTACGACGACGAGCCGGCGAACTCCCCTGACGCGGCGTCGATCTGGGCGTAGGCGAGGCGGACGCCGCGGGCGCGGGTCCCGAGCGCGGCCAGGATGTCGGACCTAGCATCGTCGAGCGTGCGGGGCGCGCCGCTGGCCGAGCCAGGTGTAGGCAGCCAGCGGAACACGGCTTCGGCGGCTTCACCCGTCCCGGCCGCGGCCAGGTAGCCCGCTGCATGCTCGAGAGCCAGTGGTTCGAGGCGGATGAGCGCGCCGTGCAGTACGGGCAGGGCGTACC
>JAOPVG010000283.1 GCA_025966255.1 Jatrophihabitans sp. | reverse complement strand
TGGCGGCCCTGCTGTACACCGGCGGCACGACCGGCCGATCGAAGGGCGTCGTGCTCAGTCATGACGCGCTCTCCACGGCCGCGTGGTCGGCGACCTTGGCCGGCGTCGACGACGAGCACACCGTGTCGCTGCTGCCCTTGCCGCTGGCCCATGCCTACGGGCTGTTGGTGTCGGTGATGGCGGTACACGCCGTTCGTCCCACTCGATCGGTACTCATGCGCTGGTTCGATCCGGTCGGTTGGCTGACGCTGGCGCAGGCCGAGCGCGTGCAGGTAAGCGCAGTCGTCCCGACCATGTTGCGGCTGCTGACCACGCAGCCGCTCGAGGACTACGACCTGTCCCGGCTGCAGCGGATCGTCAGCGGCAGCGCGCCGCTGCCGGCCGAGGTGCTCGAGGAGTGGAACCGCCGCGTGCCCGGCGTCGAGATCGTCGAAGGCTACGGCTGCTCCGAGACCGCCGCACTCGCGTCGACGACGCCGATGGGCAAGGCGCGGGCGGGCAGCGTCGGGACGGTCGCTCCTGGGGCGGAGGTGCGGATCGAAATGCCCGACGGCAGCGACGCCCCTTCCGGGGTCAACGGCGAGATCTGCGTGCGCACCGCGTCGCTCATGACCGGGTACTGGCACGACCCGGAGGCGACTTCGCACGCGATCCGAGACGGCTGGTTCCACACCGGCGACATCGGGCACCTGGACGACGACGGCTATCTGTTCGTCGTCGACCGGATGAAGGACATCATCATCCGCGGCGGTTTCAACGTGTACCCGCGAGACGTGGAAGAGGCCCTGATC
The DNA here is from genome assembly GCA_025966255.1 of Jatrophihabitans sp. GTDB lineage: Bacteria > Actinomycetota > Actinomycetes > Mycobacteriales > Jatrophihabitantaceae > Jatrophihabitans. The sequence goes on along the minus strand of JAOPVG010000283.1, from coordinate 2,186 downwards.
CGCCATCCCGCCGTGGCCGTGTGCGCGGTGATCGGACGGCCGGACACCGAGCACGGCGAGGAGGTCGTCGCGTTCGTGCAGCTGCACGAGGGAGCCCAGGTGAGCCCGGCCGAACTGATCGAGTACGGCCGGGCCCACCTGTCGGCGATCAAGTACCCGCGCGAGATCCGCATCGTCGATCAGCTGCCGTTGACGAGCATGGGCAAGCTCGACCGCAAGGCGCTGCGCGGGACACCCTGACCTACGACACGTGCTCCTCGGACAGCCCCAGGTCCATCACCGCCGGGTCGGCCGGGTTGAGGCCAGGGAGTCGATGCCGTCGTGGTCATTGTGCGTCCAGGTGACGGATTCGCCGCGCCCAGCCGTTCCTTGCCGCGCGTAGCCGTTCCTCGCCGTTCCGGAACCGTCGGTGCCGGGCTCTACGCTCGGCCCGTCACGACGAAGGGGTGAGCGATGCTGGCGACGACGGCCCGGCTGGTGCTGTTCGTGTCGTCCTACGCTCCCCTGCTGGCGCTGTTCGCGGTGCTCGAGTCGTTCGGGCCGGGGTGGCCGAGCATCGTGTGCGCCGTCGCGGCGGGCGCAAGCGTGCTGCTGCTGGTCATCGTGTGGCGGCTGGCAGGCAGTACGGCAGCCGACAACGTGCGCCTGGTCAGCAGCCGGAGCCGCGACGGCGAGGTGATGGCGTACTTCGTCAGCTACGTCGTGCCGTTCGCCGTGGTCGATGCGTCGTCGCGGACCAAAGTCGCGCTCGGGCTCTTCGCCGTGATCCTCGCCGCCCTGTACCTCCGGGCGGCGATCTTCTACATCCATCCGCTGCTGCTCATCGCGGGCTACCACGTCTATGAGGCGATGACCGAGGCCGAGGTCCCGGTCATCGTCGTCACGCGCAGATCGTTTCTGCCGCAGCACGACACGGTCTGGGCGACCCGGCTGAGTCCCGGCGTCCTCGTCGAGAGGAAGCGGCGGTGACGATGCCGACGACGGCTGACCAGGCCCTGTCCGCCCTCGAGGCGCTGGGCCCGTTCGCCTCGCTGGGTCTGGCGTTCAGCGTCCTCGCTCCGGACTCGGCCGGCGACGTGCGCGCCTACCGCCTGACCTTGAGCGACACCGGGAAGGACGACCTCGCCGAGGTCGCCGAGCGCAGCCGCGCGAGCCTGCAGCAGGCGACGCTGCTCGCCTACGACCCGGTCGGCACGATCCCACCGTCGCACGCCATGTACCTGCGCGACACCGAGGCCGCGACGCTGACCTCCACGCAGGCGGTGGTCGACTCCGGCGACGCCGACGCCTTCGACGCCACGGCCGTCTACGCACGGGGCGCCAACATGGTGGCGGTGCGGTTCTCCACGGCGGCCGGCGAATCGGCCACGTTCTACCGCATCGGTGAATCACTGCTGCAGTTCAGCAAGAAGAAGCTGCTGGGCTTCGTGCTGCGCAACGGCGCGTACCACCGGCTCGAACCGGCCGATGTGCTGCTGATGAAATCCAGCTTCGACGTCGTGGTCGTCAGTGGGATTGCGTTCTTCACGTCCAAGTCGGCGTTCGAGCGCGCCTTCGGCTTTCTCGAGCGGTTACAGCAGACGAGCGCCGAGACGTTCGACCGCGTCACCGAGTCGCTCAAGATCGACGGCCTCGACGCGCTGCGCAAAGCGGCCACGAGCAACCCGCAGATGATGGCGAAGATGGCGTCGATCAAGCGCACGATGGACGACGATCCCGGCTACGCCGAAGCCATGACCATGCGGCGGCTGGTGTCCTTCGTGCGGCGCCATCCCGACGTCGGCATCGACATCACCGGGGCCGGCGCGGCGCAGGCGCTGGTCTTCGATCCGGCCCCGGCCAAGCGGTTCCGCATCCTCAATCTGCTCAACGACGACTACCTGAAGTCCGTCCTCACCGAGCGCGAGTACGAGGTCACGTCCAAGATCCGTCGCCAGGGGTGATGGTCCGGGCGTAGTTTTTCGGTGTGAGCAATCTTGACCGGACGCCGCCGTTGAGCCGGGGCGGCGGTTTGACCGAGGTCGCACCGCGTCCGGTGCACGAAGTGTTCGCCGGCAAAGAGGTGGCGCTCGGCGAGAGCACGGTAGTGCGCCGGCTGCTGCCCAACCTCGGCCGGCGGTTGGTCGGCCCGTGGTGCTTCGTCGACCACTACGGGCCGGACGACGTCACCACCGTCCCGGGGATGC
>JAOPVG010000278.1 GCA_025966255.1 Jatrophihabitans sp. | reverse complement strand
TGGCTCGAGGTCCCGAACGGCTCGATCACGACCATCCGACACGGGACACCTAGCCGACTGGGGTGCCAGGTATAGACCGTCGCCTGGCTACCACGTATAACGGGAACTCGTGCGAGTGGCTTTCGTGTAGCCCAGTGAACGCCATGGTGACAACGCTGCGGTGTTACCGCGTCACGCACCTTGAGCTGCGATAGCGGCCTGCGACCTGCGATCCAGATGCGACCGCCACGACCCAACACCGGCTCTGTTGCGTTGGGCCTAGCCGAAGCACGCCGAACACGGAGCTGCCCCGCGGTCAGACCGCGCGGTCACGTATTGGTCGCCGCGCCACCGACGGGACCACGGGTCCTGCACGAAAGCAAGATCATTTGGAAGCCAGTGGCCGCAATCGCGTCCGGGTCGGGCCGGTGAGTTTGGTGCGCCCGACGAAGCTGCCGGACAGTTTCTCCGGCGGCGCGAGGCCGGCGTGCTTGACCGGGCTGCGGCCGCTGGCGAACCGGTGTTGGTCGCCGGTCTCGGCCAGGATCGCCGCGGCCCCGACCGGTGAGACCCGGCGATGGAGGTGGCCAGCTCGGTCTGGGGCGGATGATGATCTTCCGTGAGCGGCAACTTCGTGCTAAGCGTGTGCGAGAACCACTACAACACACACGCCCCGATCGGGCTCTCGCGCAGTGTTCACCGATCGACATCGGCAGAACTCAGCTACTGCGCGTGGCGGCCACGGTTCGGCGGGCACAGGCTCCTCGTCGGTCTGATCAACGAATAGGAGCACGCCGCCTGACTGCGGTCAGTCGGTTTCGGGCTGGCCGAGCGCACCTGCGAGGCGGGCCCGGGACGCGGTCAGGTGTGCGCTCATCGCCTGTGCGGCGCCGGCCTCGTCGCGCCGGGTGACTGCCTCGAGCACCCGTTCGTGCTCTCGCATTGTGTCGTCGGCTATCCCGATCGTGTAGTAGAGCCGGTAAAGCTGCGCGTGGGGACGGAGTCGCTCCAGGGTCTCGACCATCAAGCCGACGCCAGTCGCGGTCGCTAATGCGACATGGAAGGCGGCGTCCTGGGAGGCGAAGGCTTTGTAACTTTCGTAGCCGTCGCCGGACAGCGGCGGTTTCATTTCGGCAATGAGATCCTCCATGCCGGTGATCTGCCGCGGCGTCGCGACCTGAGCGGCCCACGAGGCGCACGCCGGTTCGAGCAGGAGCCGCATCCGGAACAATTCTTCGAACGTTCGGGCGTCAATCAACGGCGCGGCGGTGTAGCCGTGGTGCGCCTTCTTCGTCACCAGGCCATCCGATTCCAGCCGCGCCAAGGCCTCCCGGATCGGGGTGGCAGAGACCTTGAGGTCGCGGGACAGCCCGTCGATCGACAACCTGGCGCCTGGCTCGACGACGTTGTCCATCAGCTTGGATTTGAGGATTTCGTAGATCTCGTCGGCCAGGACCGATCGACGTGGTGCGTTGACGCTGCCGAACGGGGATCCGACGCTGGTCGTCTGCACTGCAGCCATACCCCCGATCCTATACGAAGTTTGATCTTAGCCAGGCACAAGACAATGTTGCCCGCGGACTTCTGCAGCATGCCCATCGGCAACACTCCTGCGGTAGTTGCTGATTGCGCCCTGATGACGCCGAGGTTTCGGGGTATTGACACCACGCCGTTCGGACTCGATGATCGTAGATCCTATAGGAATTTGGGAGCTCTCCATGAACTGCCTCCGATGAACGTCAACGCACGAAGGGTGACATCTGTGACAGGTACTCGTCTCGCGGTACAGCTCGGCGCGGCCGGGCTGGCCGTCGGCCTGCTGGCGGCCTGCTCCGCGGCCAGCTCATCAGCGTCCGGCTCACCCTCGTCGAGCAGCAAGGCACCCACGCAGGTGGTCATCGGTCTGTCGAACCAGACTATGGCAGTGACCTTCCCGGTCGGCCTGGCAAAGGGCGCTCAGCAGGAGGCAGACAAGCTCCGGGTGAAGCTGGTCGTGCTCGACTCGAAGGGTGACGTCCAGAAGCAGGGGAGCGATATTCAGGACCTGATCGCCCAAAAGGTGAACGGCATCCTGGTCGTGCCGAACTCACCCGGACCGGCGCAGGAGATGGTCGACGGCGCTGCCGCGGCCGGCATCCCGATCGCGTCGGTGCACGGCACCGTCGGCACCGGCCCGGCGACCGTCCCTTACGACAAACTGTCGTTCACCATCAACGAGAGCGCCGACACGGTAGGGCACGAAGAGGCCAGCCTGGCCAAGCAGGCGCTGCCTTCCGGCGGCAAGGTCGCCATCATCACCGGGGCCTCCGGCTTCCTGGAGAACACCACCTGGACCGCGGGCTTCAAGTCCGACCTGGCCACGGCCGGCGGCTTCAGCATCGTGGCCACGCAGCCCGGTGACTGGACCGCGGAGAAGGGTCAGGCCGCCTGCCAGGGCATCCTGAGCGCACACCCGGACGTCAACCTTTTCTACGCGTTGTCGGACGACATGGCAGCCGGCTGCGCCAAGGCCGTGGCGGCGGCACATTCGTCGGCCAAGATTCTCGGCAACGGCGGCGCCAAGATCGGTATCGACGGAATCAAGGCCGGATCGATCTACGGCGACGTCTGCTTCAAGCCGGTCGACGAGGGCGCGAAGGCCTTCGACACCCTGTACGCGCAGATCACTGGCAAGGCGGCCGCACCGAAGACCGTGCTGAGCTATGACATCCCGACAGTCACCAAGGCAAACGTCGACCAGTGCGTGCCGCAGTGGTAGGAGCGGCCACTAGCTCGGTGCGGACGAGCGGATCCCGCTCGTCCGCACCGGTAGGCCTCGAGGTCGACGAGGTCAGCAAGGTATATCCGGGGGGCACCCACGCGCTGAAGGGTGTCTCTCTGCGGCTGCGACCCGGGCAAGTGCACGGCTTGGTCGGCGCGAACGGCGCCGGCAAGTCCACTCTCATCAAGATCATCGCGGGCGCGCAGCGGCCGACGACCGGCGCCCTGCGCTGGCAGGGCGAACCGGTCGAGTGGCGGCGCCCAGCCGACGCGCAGGAGGCCGGCGTGGCCGTTGTCCACCAGCAGAGTCCGGTGTCGCCCGCACTAACGGTGCTGGAGAACGTCTACCTCGGCGCCGGCGCCGGCACCGTCTGGAGCCCGCGCAATCGGCAGGCCGATTTCGCCGAACTCTGTGCCAGCATCGACTTCAGGATCGACCCGAACGAGATCGTGGCGGGCCTGTCGATCGGTGACCGCCAGATGGTGTCGATCCTGCGGGCATTGGCCCGGCGGCCGCAACTGATCCTGCTGGACGAACCGACCGCCTCGATCACCCCGGCAGAACGATCGGGCGTGCTCGGCGCGGCTCGGCGGCTTGCCGGCACCGGGGTCGCTGTGGTTTTCGTATCGCACTTCCTCAATGAGGTCTCCGAGATCTCCGACGTGGTCAGTGTGCTTCGTGACGGCGCGCTGGTCGACTCATTCGGTGCCGACGAGCTCACCGAGGAACGCATGGTGGCCGGAATCGTCGGCAGCCGGCTCCGCGCGATCGAGAACACTCATGTGTCACTCCCGCCCGGGGAGGCGGTACTCGAAGTGCGCGGCCTGCGCTCGCCCGCGATGGCCGAACCGGTCGACCTGACCGTCCGGCGCGGCGAAATCGTTGGCTTGGCCGGGCTGCTCGGCTCCGGCCGCACCGAACTGCTGAAGGCGATCTTCGGGGCTGACCGTCGGGTCGCCGGCGAGATTGTCGTCGACGGCCAGTCGCTGTCAGGGGGGCCGGCCGCCGCGGTGAAGCGCGGGGTCGCCTTCGTCCCAGAGGACCGGCTCGGGCAGGGACTCATCGGCGACTGGGAGATCTGGCGCAACGTGTCGCTAGCAGACCTCGGCAACCTGTCCGGCCGCTTTCGGCGGCTACTCCCGTCCCGCGAACGCGCCCGGGCGGCGCAGGCCTGCGCGGAACTCGGCGTCGTGGCGCCGTCGATCGACACCCCGGTCCGCGATCTGTCCGGCGGCAACGCCCAGAAGGTCGTGTTCGCCAAATGGATCTACAAGAAGCATGCGGTGCTGTTGCTGGACGAGCCGACGGCCGGGGTGGATGTCGGTGGGAAGGCAGATCTGATCATGCTCATCCGGGCGCTTGCGGCTCGGGGAATGGGGATTGTTGTGGTGCTCTCGGAATTCGAGGAGCTGCTGAGCGTGGCTGATCGGGTCGTCGTGATGAACCGCGGC
>JAOPVG010000588.1 GCA_025966255.1 Jatrophihabitans sp. | reverse complement strand
CCGGCCTGGCCATGCCCGATGCGCGGCTCGACGTCGACGTCCACCTCCGCCCGGCCACTGCGGGGACGCCCGTCCTCATCATGGGCGGCGAATCAGTCGGAATCACTGCCGACGGCGCCGACGAGGTGGATCTGCTGCTCCAGCCGCACCCCGGCGCCCCGGCCCTGCCGATCGGCCGCGGCGCGTCCGGCGGCGAGCTGTCCCGGGTGATGCTTGCCCTGGAGGTGTGTCTCGCCGGCACTGACCCAGTCCCCACCATGGTGTTCGACGAGGTCGACGCCGGCGTGGGCGGTCGGGCCGCGGTGGAGGTCGGGCGGCGACTGGCCCGGCTGGCCCGGGAGCGCCAGGTGCTGGTGGTGACCCACCTGCCGCAGGTGGCCGCCTTCGCCGACCGGCACATCGTGGTCGACAAACCCAGATCCGACACCGAGGCCGGCGGCGTCACGGCCAGCGACGTGCGGTTGGTCACCGACGAAGACCGCGTCGCCGAGCTGGCCCGCATGCTGGCCGGCTCGGACACCGCGACGGCCCGCGAACACGCCGCCGAACTCTTGGCCGATGCCGCGTCCGAAGCGCGGGGCAAGCCCCTGGCCGGCCGAAAACCGGCGCGCCGACGGCCCGTCCGCAGCAGCTGACCACGCCGCAACAAGGCGAGTTCACAGGTCGCGGCCACCCGCGTGGCGATAGTCGGCCTGTGCGGATTCAAGTGGCACCATTGGCAGCCATGAAGCTCGCACCCCTGCGCCGGCGCAACGATGCCCTTCCGGGCGTCAGTGGGGTCGCGCGGCTGGACCGCCGAACTCCACGTCTCGCCGGCCGGCTCAACCCCGGTGACATCGCAATTATCGACCATGTCGACCTCGATCGGACGTCGGCCGAAGCGCTCCTCGCCGCCAAGCCGGCGGCCATCATCAACGCCCAGCCCTGCATCTCCGGCCGGTATCCGAACCTCGGCCCGCAGCTGATCGTCTCGCACGGGATCCTGCTGCTCGACAACGTCGGCGCGGAGATCTTCGGTTCGGTCAAGGAGGGCACGAAGGTCCGCATCGACGGACACACGGTGTTCCTCGGCGACACTCCGGTGGTCACGGGCACGCTGCAGGACATCGAGACCGTCGAAGCCCTGATGGTCGAGGCCAAGGCCGGCCTGTCCTCGCAACTCGAGGCGTTCGCGGTCAACACCGCCGAGTTCATGGGCGCCGAGCGGTCACTGCTGCTCGACGGCATCGGCATTCCCGAGGTGAAGACCTCGATGACCGGCCGCCACGTGCTCATCGTCGTCCGGAGCCATGAGCACGCCGCCGACCTCAAATCGCTCAAGCACTACATCCGCGAGTACAAGCCGGTGCTCGTGGGCGTCGACGGCGGCGCCGACGCGCTGCTCGAGGCCGGGCACAAGCCGCATCTGATCGTGGGCGACATGGACGCGGTGTCCGATGCCGCCCTCGCCACCGGGGCCGAGGTGGTCGTGCACGCCTATCCGGACGGCCGGGCCCCCGGCCTGGCCCGCGTCCAGGACCTCGGCATCGACGCGATCACCTTCCCCACCTCGGGTACCAGCGAGGACGCCGCGATGCTGCTGGCGGACGAGCAGGGGGCCGAGCTGGTGGTGGCCGTCGGGAGCCATGCCAACCTGACCGAATTCCTCGACCGCGGCCGCGCGGGCATGGCGTCGTCGTTCCTCACCCGCCTGCGGCTGGGCGCCAAACTCGTCGACGCCAAGACGGTGAACCGGCTCTACCGCAACCGGATCTCCGGTGCGGCGCTGCTGTTGCTGGTCATCGCCGCCATGGTCGCGATCGTTGCGGCGCTCGCCGTGTCCGACGCCGGACGCACCTACCTGAACAGCTTCGACCACGGCTGGGCGAACTTTGTCGGTTGGCTACAGGACCTTTTCTCGTGATGACGGAGTTCGTGATCACGCAGCGACGTTTGCGGAGCGACCAATGATTTCCTTCCGGTACCACCTCGTCTCCATCGTTGCGATCTTCCTGGCCCTCGCGCTGGGCATCGTCGTCGGGACCACGGCACTCAACGGGCCGATCACCAAGGATCTGCGCAATCAGGTCAACGACCTGAAGAAGCAGCGCGACGGCCTGACCACGCAGGTCAAGGCGCTTCAGGGACAGGTCGACGACGCCAGCCAGTTCGCCTCGACCTACGGGTCTCAGCTCGTCGCCAAAACGCTGACCGGACAGTCGGTGATCGTGGTGAGCATGCCGGGGACGTCCAGCGCGATGCAGGACGGCATCTCCAAGCAGATCTCGGCAGCCGGCGGCAAGATCGGCGGCCAGGTGACGCTCACCAAGGATTATCTCGACCCGCGCCGGGGCAGTGGCATCAGCTCGCTGGCGACCGGTCCGGCCCACCCGATCGCCTGGACCGCGCCGGAAACCAGCGACGCCGGGCAGCTCGGCGGGTCGCTGTTGGCCTACGTGCTGCTCGGCAAGGGCCAGCAGACCGACCTCACCCAGGTGCTCGGCGGCTTCGCCGAGCTGCACATGGTGACGGTGGCCGGCGGAAGTGTGACGCCGTCGACGTCGGTGGTCGTGTTGGGCACGGGCACATTGCCGGCTAAGGACTACGGCGGCGCGGCCGAACTCGCGCTCGTCGGCGCGCTGGCCCATGGCGGCGCGAAGGTCGTGGTGGCAGGTGATGTGGCGTCGGCCAAGGCGGGCGGGCTCGTGGCGCTTGTTCGCGACTCGGCGACCACCCGCAGCGGGGTATCGAGCGTGGACGATGCGAACTCGGCCTTCGGCCAGGTGTCCTCGGTGCTCGCTCTGTCCGCCGCGATGAAGGGGCAGCAGGGGCATTACGGTACTGAGCAGGGTGCCGACGCCCTCTTCCCGTCGCCGACCAAGTAGGCCGCTCATGGACCTTCCCACGCCGCCGCAGGCCGTTGTAGCGCTGGCGGCGTTCGTCCGCGACCGCCTGGCCGAGGTGTCCGGAACCATCGGGCCCCTGTGGAACCGCCGCGACGACGTGGAGGTGCTGCCGGCGATCGGGCCGGACCACTCCGTTGTGGGGGCGGCGCGCCAGCTCGCGCTGGTGATCGTCGGGGCCGCTGCACCGTTTGCCCCCACGTCGTACTCGCGGGCTCGGCTGATCCGGCAGATGCACGCCAGCGGACTGCTGTCGGCCGACGAGGTCCGCCGCACCTCGTCGGTGCTCGACGCCGAAGCCAATTCCGACACCGACGCCTCCGGCGCGCCGCGCTGACGATGCGGGCCCTCTGGGGTGTGCGTGTTAGCGTGAACGTCCGTGGATCGAACGCAGAAGGCCACGCTGGAAACCCGGCATCTGTTCGTGACCGGAGGCGTCGCCTCCTCACTCGGTAAGGGCCTCACCGCCTCCAGTCTCGGGTCCTTGCTCAAGGCACGTGGTCTGCGCGTGACCATGCAGAAGCTCGACCCGTATCTCAACGTCGATCCCGGCACGATGAACCCGTTCCAGCACGGCGAGGTCTTCGTGACCGAGGACGGCGCCGAGACCGACCTCGACATCGGGCACTACGAACGCTTCCTGGACACCGACCTCGTCGGCTCGGCCAATGTGACCACCGGGCAGGTCTATTCGACGGTGATCGCCAAGGAGCGCCGCGGCGAGTACCTCGGTGACACGGTGCAGGTCATCCCGCACATCACCAACGAGATCAAGGACCGGATCCGGGCCATGGCCGCGCCGGGTCCGGACGGCCTTGCGCCGCACATCGTGATCACGGAGATCGGCGGCACGGTCGGTGACATCGAATCGCTCCCCTTCCTCGAGGCGGCCCGCCAGGTGCGCCACGACGTCGGTCGGGACAACTGCTTCTTCCTGCACGTGTCGCTGGTGCCCTACCTGGCGCCGTCCGGCGAACTGAAGACCAAACCGACCCAGCACTCCGTGGCCGCGCTGCGCAGTATCGGCATCACCCCGGATGCCATCGTGTGCCGCTCCGACCGCGAACTGCCCGACAACGTCAAGCGCAAGATCTCGCTGATGTGCGACGTCGACTCCGACGCCGTGGTGGCGGCCGTGGACGCTCCGAGCATCTACGAGATCCCGAAGGTCCTGCACTCCGAAGGCTTGGACGCCTACGTCGTGCGCCGCCTCGGCCTGCCTTTCCGCGACGTCGACTGGACGCTGTGGGGGGACCTGCTGGAGCGCGTGCGGCATCCGAAGTCGGTCATCACTGTCGGGTTGGTGGGCAAGTACGTCGACCTGCCCGACGCGTACCTGTCGGTCGTCGAGGCCCTGCGCGCCGGCGGTTTCGCGCACCGCACCCGGGTGCAGATGGTCTGGGTGCCGTCGGACTCGTGCGAGACACCTCATGGCGCGGTCGCGGCGCTGGCCGGACTCGATGGCGTCGTCATCCCCGGCGGCTTCGGGATCCGCGGGATCGAGGGCAAGATCGGTGCGCTGCGCTACGTGCGTGAGCGCGGCATCCCCGCGCTCGGCCTGTGCCTCGGCCTGCAGTGCATGGTGATCGAGGCGGCCCGCAGCCTGGCCGGAATCGAGGGGGCGAACTCGGCCGAGTTCGCGCCCGACGCCCCGGACCCGGTGATTGCGACGATGGCGAGCCAGGTGGCGGCGGTGTCGGGCGAGGCCGATCTGGGCGGCACGATGCGCCTCGGCGCCTATCCGGCCAACCTCGTCCCGGGATCGGTCGTGGCCCGGGCCTACGGCAGCACGACGGTGTCCGAACGGCACCGGCACCGCTACGAGGTCAACAACGCCTACCGCGACCGGCTCGAAAAGGCCGGGCTCGTGGTCTCCGGGGAATCCCCGGACGGGCGGCTCGTCGAGTTCATCGAACTGCCCCAGGACGTCCACCCGTTCTATGTCGGGACGCAGGCCCACCCCGAGCTCAAATCCCGGCCGACGCGCGCCCATCCGCTGTTCAGGGCCTTCGTCGGGGCTGCGCTGGAGTACAACGCGGCCGAGCGGTTGCCGGTCGAGTTCCCGGACGACGACCCCGGCGGCAGTCGGCCGGTGGACGCCGTGCCGGCCAACGGGGTGCCGGTGAGCGTCAGTCCCCAGGCCGCGCCCTGATGAGCGATCAGGACGAGTACGACGTCGTCGGTTCCGAGGTCATGTACAAGGGCCGGGTCGTGACCCTGCGTCGCGACATCGTGCGGATGAGTGACGGCTCGACCGCCGAGCGCGAGGTCGTCGCGCACCCCGGCGCCGTTGCTGTGGTTGCGCTCGACGAGACCGGCAACGTGGTGCTGGTGAACCAGTACCGGCACGCGGTGCGCGCCCGTCTGGACGAGTTGCCGGCCGGGCTCCTGGACGTCGAGGGCGAGTCCGCCCTGGACGCGGCCAAGCGCGAGCTGGCCGAGGAGACGGCCCTGGCCGCCGACGAGTGGGACGTGCTGGTCGACCTGCACTCCTCGCCCGGCTTCTCGAACGAGGCGGTTCGCGTCTACCTGGCCCGGGGCCTCAGCCCGGTCGACGACGGCGACGTGTTCCAGCCCGAGCACGAGGAACTCACGCTCACCGTCGAGCGGGTGCCGCTCGCCGAGGCGGTCCACCAGGTGCTGTCGGGCAATCTGACGAACGCGAGCGCGGTCGCCGGTCTGCTTGCGGCCGTCCACGGCCGCGCCACCGGCTGGCGCGACCTGCGGCCGGCCGACGCCAAGTGGCCGGCCCGGCCGGGACGCTGAGCCGATGCCGACCGCGGCGACCAGCCGGCTGACGACGGGCGCAGTGGTGCGCGGCTACTTCGACCACCTCGCCGTCGAGCGGGGCGTCGCCGCCAACACGCTGAGCTCTTACCGGCGCGATCTCGCCCGCTACGTGAACTACCTCGATGCGCATGGCATCGGGTCGGTCAGCGACATCGACGCGGCCACGGTGGGGGGCTTCCTCGCCCACCTGCGCGAGGGCGACGACGATCACCCAGCCCTGTCGGCCACGTCGGCGGCGCGGGCCGTGGTCGCGGTTCGTGGCCTGCACCGGTTCGCGCTGCGCGAGGGCCTGGTGCCGGTCGACGTGTCCAGCGACGTGCGCCCGGCCGCCCCGCCCCGCCGCCTGCCCAAGGCGATCACCGTCGACGACGTCGAGCGGTTGCTGGACGCCGCCGGGTACGCCCGCACGTCTCTGGCGATGCGCGACCGCGCCCTGCTGGAACTGCTGTACGGCACCGGCGCGCGCATCTCCGAAGCGGTCGGCCTCGACATCGACGAACTCGACCTCATCGACAACAGCGTCGTGCTGGCCGGAAAGGGCGGCAAGCAGCGGCGCGTCCCGGTCGGATCGTTCGCGGCCAAGGCCGTTTCGGCGTATCTGGCCAAGGCCCGGCCCGAGCTGGCCAGCGCGGGACGGGGTACGCCGCGGCTGTTCCTGAACGCGCGCGGCGGTCCGTTGTCGCGGCAGTCGGCGTGGGTGGTTCTGCGTACGGCCGCTGAGCGCGCCGGGCTGGCGGCCGGGATCTCGCCGCACACGCTGCGTCACTCCTTCGCCACCCACCTCATGGAGGGCGGCGCGGACGTTCGGGTGGTGCAGGAACTGCTCGGGCACGCGTCGGTCACGACCACCCAGATCTACACGCTCGTGACCGTCGACCGGCTGCGCGAGGTGTATGCGAGTGCACACCCGCGGGCGGGTAGATGAGCAGAGTCGCGGGCGGGTCGATGAGCAGAGTCGCAGGCTCGAGGATGACCCCGCGCGCTGCGGTAACCTCGGCGTCCGGCCAGTGGTGAGCACCCCGGCAGGAGGGCAGCGCAGTAGATGACCAGCTCGAGGCGGAACGAGGGTCAAGCCGACCCGGGCGCGCTGTTCCCCGTCGAGGCGAACAAGCCCGCCGATCCCGCGCTCGCTCGCGTGAAGCGCGCGCTGCCCGAGCCGCCGCCGCTGCAGCGCCACGGCCCCGCGCGCGTCATCTCCCTGTGCAACCAGAAGGGCGGGGTCGGCAAGACGACCTCGGCCATCAACCTCGGGGCCGCGCTCGCCGAGGTCGGGCGCCGCGTGCTGCTGGTCGACTTCGACCCGCAGGGGGCGCTGTCGGTCGGCCTGGGCGTGCAGCCCCATCAGCTCGACCGCACCACGTACAACCTGCTGATGGAACGAGACGTCGGCATCGACGACACGCTGCTCAAGACGGCGGTCCCGGGCGTCGACCTGCTGCCCAGCAACATCGACCTGTCGGCGGCCGAGATCCAGCTCGTCGGCGAGGTCGCCCGCGAGCAGACGTTGGCCCGCGCGCTGGCGCCGGTGCTCGGCGACTACGACTTCGTGTTGATCGACTGCCAGCCCTCGCTCGGCCTGCTCACGATCAACGCGCTGACGGCGTCGCACGGCGTGATCATCCCGCTCGAGTGCGAGTTCTTCAGCCTGCGCGGTGTCGCCTTGCTGATCGACACCATCGAGAAGGTGCAGCAGCGGCTGAACCCTGACCTCAAGCTCGACGGCATCCTGGCCACGATGTACGACGGCCGAACCCTGCACAGCCGCGAGGTCTTCGCCCGGGTCGTCGAAGCCTTCGGTGACGACGTCTTCGACACCGTCATCTCCCGCACCGTCCGCTTTCCGGAGACCACGGTCGCGGGCGAGCCGATCACGTCGTGGGCGCCGACCTCGTCCGGCGCCAAGGCCTACCGGGATCTCGCCCGCGAGGTCATCTCCCGCTCATGACGCCGCCGCTCTCCGCCGAGGACGCGATCGAGATCGAGGAGCTGGCCGCCGAGGCGAGTCCGATCCCCGACGACGGGTCCTTCCGAGTTCGCCTCGCCAACTTTGAGGGGCCGTTCGACCTGCTCCTGAACCTCATCAGCCGCCGCCAACTGGACGTCACCGAGGTGTCGTTGTCGCAGGTGACCGACGAGTTCATCAGCTATCTCGCCGGCATGGAGACCTGGGACCTCGGGAAGGCGACCGAGTTCCTGGTCGTCGCGGCGACGCTGCTCGACCTCAAGGCCGCCCGCCTGCTGCCGGCCGCGGAGGTGGAGGACGAGGAGGATCTCGCGTTGCTCGAGGCGCGCGACCTGCTGTTCGCGCGGCTGCTGCAGTACCGCGCCTACAAGCTTGCGGCGGCCTACCTCGAGGAGCTGGATCGCACCCAGGCGCGTCGGCACGGCCGCTCGGTGGAGATGGAGGGTCGCTTCGCCGACCTGCTGCCCGAGGTGTTGATCGGCGTCAGCCCGCAGCAGTTCGCCGCGATCGCCGCCGGGGCTCTCGCGCCCAAGCCGGTGCCGATCGTGATGACCGATCACGTGCACGCACCGCAGGTGAGCGTGGCCGAACACATGGCGATCCTGGCCGAACGGCTACAGCGCAGCGGTTCGGCGACCTTCCGGGCGTTGGTGAGCGAATGCACGCTCACGATCGAGGTGGTGGCCCGCTTCCTCGGCCTGCTGGAGCTGTATCAAGGTGGGTGGGTGGCCTTCGACCAGGCCGAGGCCTTGACCGAGCTGCGGGTGCGCTGGACCGGCCCGCAGCGCGTCGACGCCGAGACGGCGACGACGACCGGCGAGGCTGTGGTGCCGAGCGACAAGGACGTCGACGAGGAGTACGCATGAGCGAGACCGTGAGCGACATCAAGGCGAGCGAGTTGGTCGAGGACGTCACCTCGCCGGACCAGGAGGACGGCACGGTCGCCGAGATTCCGGGCGTGCTCGCGGCGCGGCTCGCCGATCCGGTCGACCTCGTCTCGGCGATCGAGGCCATCCTGTTCGTCGTCGAATCGCCGATCCCCGTGGCCTCGCTGGCGGTGTCGCTGCAACAGACCACCGACGCCGTCCAGACCGCGATCGACACGCTGCGCGCGGCCTACGACGAGCGCAACGCCGGCTTCGAACTGCGTGACATCGCCGGGGGAGTGCGGCT
Source organism: Jatrophihabitans sp. (assembly GCA_025966255.1). Lineage (GTDB taxonomy): Bacteria > Actinomycetota > Actinomycetes > Mycobacteriales > Jatrophihabitantaceae > Jatrophihabitans. The sequence goes on along the minus strand of JAOPVG010000588.1, from coordinate 13,307 downwards.
GTTCACCCGGCCCGATCACGCCGAGATCGTCGAGCACTTCCTGCAGGACGGGCAGCGCAGCCGCCTCACCCAGGCCGCGCTCGAGACGCTCGCCGTGATCGCGTACCGGCAGCCGGTCACCCGGTCGCGGGTGTCGGCGATCCGGGGCGTCAATGTCGACGGCGTCGTGCGCACCCTGCTCGCGCGCGGACTCATCGTCGAGGTGGGCAGCGATCCCGAGACCGGCGGCGGGCTGTTCCGCACGAGCGAGCTGTTCCTGGAGAAGATGGGGCTGCAGTCGCTGGACGACCTGCCCTCGCTGGCTCCGCTCCTGCCCGACATCGAGGGCCTGGAGACCGATGAGCTCTGAGCCGTCCGCCGAAGGCATCCGGCTGCAGAAGGTACTGGCCGCGGCCGGGGTCGGCTCGCGGCGGGCCTGCGAGGAGCTCATCGCGGCCGGGCGGGTGACGGTGAACGGGCTGGCGATCGAGCTTGGGGCGCGCGTCGATCCGATGACCGCGGTGATCCACGTGGACGGCGACCGGATCACCGTGCGTGAAGACCTCGTGTACTTCGCGCTGAACAAGCCCCGCGGCGTCCTCAGCGCGATGAGTGACGACCGTGGCCGGCGCACGGTCGGCGATCTCGTCAAGGACCAGCCGGAGCGGCTCTTCCACGTCGGTCGCCTCGACGCCGACAGCGAAGGCCTGTTGTTGCTGACCAACGACGGTGAACTTGCCCACCGCCTGATGCACCCGTCGTTCGGGGTCCTGAAGACCTATCTCGCTACCGTGCCCGGGCCCGTCCCCAAAGAGGTCGGCCGGCGACTGAAGGCCGGTGTTGTCCTGGACGACGGGCCGGTCTCCGTCGACGGGTTCCACATCGTGCAGACGCAGGGCGACCGCGCGATCGTCGAAGTCGTGCTGCACGAAGGGCGCAAGCACATCGTGCGCCGAATGCTGGCCGAGGTCGGGCACCCGGTCGAGCGCCTCGTTCGCACCCGGATCGGTCCGGTGAACCTCGGCGGGCAGCGGGTTGGCACCCTGCGTCCGCTTACCCGCACCGAGCTAGCCGACCTCCACCGCCTAGCCGAGTCGGCGCCGTTAGGCTGATGAGCTGACGCTGGAAGCCGCAGGCAACAGATCAGCGACGGGTCGCTGGAAAGCGACCACAAACACAGAGAGATCTCGGAGGCGGAACATGCCCATACGAGCCGTTCGGGGCGCGATTCAGGTCGAGGCCAACGACCGCGACGAGATCCTCGAGGGCACGTCCGAGCTCGTGAAAGAGGTGTTGCACCGCAACGACATCGAGCCCGCGGACCTCATCAGCATCGTCTTCACGGCAACCCCGGACCTCACTGCCGAGTTTCCGGCCTACGCCGCCAGGCTGATGGGCCTCGACGACGTGCCGCTGCTGTGCACGACCGAGATCGCGGTACCCGGCTCGATGCCCCGGGTGCTGCGGCTCATGGCTCACGTGGAGACGCCACGGCCGCGGGCGGAGATCCGCCACGTCTATCTGCGCGGAGCGGCCGCGCTGAGGACCGATCTGCCGCAGTAGCGATAGCCCCGCGGTGCCGGCAGCGACGCAGGACGCTCAGGTGCGAGCGGCGTCGCACCGATCACATGCAGGGTCCGTTCGGAACTGTATTACGGCGGTAATACAGAGCTGGCAACGCGCCTGTCATCACCCGGTCGTGGCGATCGGCATAGAGCACCCCGGCGGGTCCGTATCCTCGTGGAGTGACCAACGCCGAACCGAATCCCGATTCGCAGGCCACTCCCGACGCCGCGTTCGCTGGGGTGATCTCGCTCGACGGTCCGTCCGGCACGGGCAAATCGACGGTCGCCCGCCGTCTCGCAATAAACCTCGGGGCCCGCTACCTCGACACCGGCGCGATGTATCGGGCCGCGACGGTCGCGGCACTGCGCAGCGGGGTGGACCTCGCCGACCGCGTGGCCATCACCCGCATCGTCGAAGCGGCGAAGATCGAGATCTCGACCGACCCGGATCGCGTGTCCATCCGGCTCGATGGCGAGTCGGTCGACGAGGAGATCCGTTCGGCCGAGACCACGGCCGCGGTCAGCGCGGTCTCAGCGGTCCCCGCGGTACGGGCCATCCTCGTGGCCGCGCAGCGGGAGTTGATCTCCGACGGCGGCATTGTGGTGGAGGGCCGCGACATCGGATCCGTGGTGTGGCCGACGGCCCGTCCGAAGGTCTATCTGACCGCCGGCGCCGAAGCCCGGGCCCGCCGCCGCGCCGGCGAACTCGGAGCGGACGTGTCGGCCGTCGCCGAGGACATCGCCCGCCGGGACAACCTCGACAGCAGCCGGGCCGCGAGCCCGCTCGTGCGCCCGGCGGACGCCATCGAACTCGACACCACCGACCTCGATATCGACCAGGTTGTCGCTCGACTGGCCGACCTGGCCGCGAGTGCGGGCGGCTGATGTACACACCATCCCTCGCGGACCGGGTTGTCGGATCCGTCGCGCTCGGCCGCCGTCAGGCGCTCGGGCGGGGCATCGCCGTGCTCCTCGGCCGCCTGGAGGTCGACGGGCTCGAGCACGTGCCTGCGCACGGTCCGGTGGTGCTGGCCGTCAACCACCGTTCGCTGCTCGACGGACCGCTGATCTTCGGCGTGCTCCGCCGTCCCGCGTCCTTCCTCGTCAAGACCGAGGCGTTCAGCCGGTTGATGGGGCCAGTGCTGCTGAGCGCCGGCCAGGTGCCGGTCGTCCGCACGCGGGTCGACGCGGCTCCCGTGCGACTTGCGCTGCGCGTGCTGCAGGCCGGCGGTGTCGTCGGGATCTTCCCGGAAGGCAGCCGTGGGGACGGGCTCGCCCGGGTCGCCAAGCCCGGCGTCGGTTACTTCGCGATGCGGGCGGGCGCGGTCGTGGTCCCGGTGGCCTGTCACGGCACCGACGCCATGTCGCATCGGAACACGCTGGGCCGCCCCGGCGCACAGATCATCTTCGGCGAACCGATCGCTGTCGAGCGCTACCCCACGAGCCGGCCGCTCAACCGCCGGCTCGTCGCGGACACGACGGAGCAGATCCGCGTCGCGCTGGCCGACCTCGTCGCCGGGACGACGCGGCGGCCACAACTTCGGAAGGCGACGGCGGCATGACCGAGCACGACGAGCGAAGCACGGACGAGCGAAGCGCAGGCGAGCTAGGCGCCGACGCAACCGAGGAGTCCGGCCCGCAGCTGGCGCCGGTCGTGGCGGTGGTCGGCCGACCCAACGTCGGCAAGTCGACCCTGGTCAATCGGATCCTGGGCCGCCGCGAGGCCGTCGTGCAGGACATCCCCGGCGTCACCCGCGACCGCGTCGCTTACGACGCGCTGTGGAACGGGCGCCGCTTCACGCTCGTCGACACCGGCGGCTGGGAGCCGGACGCGCGGGGCCTACAGGCCATGGTGTCGGCCCAGGCCGAACGAGCCGTGGCCACCGCCGATCTCGTGATGTTCGTGGTCGACGGACGGACCGGCGCCACAGACGCGGACCTCGACGTCGCCCGCACGCTGCGCCGGGCCAAGCGGCCGGTCGTCCTCGCGGTGACGAAGGTCGACGACGAGCGTCTCGAGTCGGACACCGCCGAGTTGTGGTCACTCGGCCTGGGGGAGCCGTTCGCGGTCAGCGGCCTACACGGACGCGGCAGCGGCGACCTGCTCGACGCCGTGCTGGAGCGCCTGCCGGACGCCCCGATGGACACCGATCAGGAGGCCGGGCCGCGCCGGGTCGCGCTGGTGGGCCGGCCGAACGTCGGCAAGTCCAGCCTGCTCAACAAGCTCACCGGCGAGGACCGGTCAGTTGTCGACTCGGTGGCCGGCACGACCATCGACCCGGTGGACAGCTTCGTCGAGCTCGGCGGGCAGACCTGGCGCTTCGTCGACACCGCCGGCCTGCGCCGCCGCGTGCACCAGGCGAGCGGCATGGAGTACTACGCGAGCCTGCGGACCGCGGCGGCCATCGAAGCGGCTGAGGTCGCGGTCGTGCTGATCGATTCCTCCGAACGGCTCAGTGAGCAGGACCAGCGCGTGATCGGCGAGGTGGTCGAGGCCGGGCGGGCGCTCGTCCTCGCCTTCAACAAGTGGGATCTCGTCGACGAGGACCGCCGCGACCAACTCACCAAGGAAATCTCTCGGGATCTCGCCCGCGTGGCCTGGGCCCCGCGGGTGAACGTCTCGGCCCGCACCGGACGTAGCGTCGACAAGCTGGCCGGGGCGCTGAACACCTCGCTGGCCTCGTGGGACCGGCGGATCTCCACCGGCCGGCTCAACGCCTGGCTGACCGAGGTGGTGGCCCAGACCCCACCGCCGCCGCGGGGTGGCAAGGCACCGCGGGTGTTGTTCGCCACCCAGGCCGATACCCGGCCACCGCGCTTCGTGCTGTTCACCACCGGCTTCCTCGAGGCCGGCTACCGCCGTTTCATCGAGCGCAAGCTGCGCGAGGACTTCGACTTCACCGGCACGCCGCTGGAGATCTCGGTGCGCGTCCGCGAGAAGCGCAAGCGCTGAGCCCTGCTGCGATAGTGTTACCGGCGGTGGCTGGGGTTCCAGCACCGGGACGTGGCGCAGCTTGGTAGCGCACCTGACTGGGGGTCAGGGGGTCGCAGGTTCAAATCCTGTCGTCCCGACAGAAGAAGCATCACGGCGCGGGAGGTTCGTTGAGCGACGCCGCCGCGGACGGGACAGACCGGCTCTGGACGATCCCGAACGGCCTGAGCATCCTGCGGCTGCTCGGCGTGCCACTGTTCCTGTATCTGCTGCTCGGCCCGCACGCCGACGGGTGGGCGCTGGTCATCCTGGTGATCTCCGGCTTCACCGACTGGGCCGACGGCGTGCTCGCTCGCAAGCTCAATCAGCGCAGCCGGCTGGGCGAGCTACTCGATCCGCTCGCCGACCGGCTCTACATCCTGGCCACGCTGCTGGGGCTTGTCCTGCGCCATGTCATCCCGCTGTGGCTGGCGATCGTGATCGTCGGACGGGACGCGGTGCTTGCCGTCGCGCTCGTGTTCCTGCGGCGCGCCGGCTACGGGCCACCCGCCGTGCACTACCTGGGCAAGGCTGCGACGTTCTGCCTGCTCTACGCCTTCCCGCTACTGCTGCTCGGCACGTACCACGGTCCGGTGGCCGACGTCTGCCGGGCGGTCGCATGGGGCTTCACGATCTGGGGGACGGCGCTCTACGTCTGGGCCGGCGTGGTCTATCTGAATCAGGTTGTGGGCTTGGTCCGCAATCCGGTGCGTGAGCGCGCGAGCACGTGAGCAGTCCTCGGCGGCCGGTCGATGCGCCGGACGAACGCAGCCTCGTGTCCGCGCGGCTGCTGCTCGATCTCGTCACCAACACGCTCGATCCGGGATACGCGGCGGCGGCGAAGCGGCGGGGGCCGGACACGCCGCGCCGGTGGTATGAGCAGCCCATCGTCTCCATCGGCTGCCTGCTGATCGGCTTCATGCTCGTCGTGGCCTACGTCCATACCAACCGCGGCGCCCCGCAAGCTCAGAAGGTGCACGACGGCCTCGTCAACCGGGTGCGCTCAGCGCAGCAGAGCGCGAACGACCTGTCGAAGGAGCTGGCCCGCGTTGAGAAACAGCTCGCGGCCGAGCAGGCCAAGGACCTGCCGGCGTCCGGAGCGCTCGCCCAGGGGCTCGATCGCGCGAAACTGGCCGCCGGGCAGACGGCCGTGACAGGCGGTGGCCTGGTGGTCACCCTGCGCGAACCCCCCGCGGCAACCTCGACCGACGCCGTCGGGCGCGGCGGCACGACTTCGATCGGGCAGACCAATATCCTCACCGACCGTGATGTGCGCAGTGTCGTCAACGAGCTCTGGGGCGACGGCGCCGAGGCGATCGCGGTGAACGGCGTCCGACTCACGCCCACGAGCGCGATCCGATTCGCCGGTCAGGCCGTGCTGGTCGACTTCCAGCCCATCACCTCGCCGTACCGGATCGAAGCCATTGGCAACCCGAACGACCTGTCCACGGGATTCGCGTCCAGCCCCGTTGCCAGCCGGTACCAGACTCTGTCCGGCGCTGACCACATCGGCTTCACGTTCACCGAGAGCACGCACCTCTCCCTCGCCGCCAGCGGGGCCGTGACGCCCCGCTACGCGACCCCGCTGCCTTCACCCACCCGGGTGCGCCGATGATTGCCGCCTTCGCCCTGGTTGCCGGCATCGTGCTCGGTCTGGTGCTGCGGCCGACGGTTCCGACCTGGCTCGAGCCCTACCTGCCGATCGCCGTGGTAGCCGCACTCGACGCCGTCTTCGGTGGCGTGCGGGCCCGCCTCGACGGAATCTTCGACGCCAAGGTGTTCGTGGTCTCGTTCATCTCGAACGTGCTCGTCGCGGCGCTTATCGTGTTCCTCGGCGACAAACTCGGCGTGGGCGGCCAACTGTCCACCGCAGTGGTCGTCGTGCTGGGCATCCGTATCTTTGGCAACGCCGCGGCTATTCGCCGGCATTTGTTCCGGGCGTAAGCAGGAGAGATGGACGAAGCGAACGAGGAAGCGACGCCGAAGCCGGCGGACCTACCGCCGACGCCTCCCGTACGGCGACTGCACGGGCGCCACGCCTCGGCCGCCGTGATCGGCGTGCTGACGCTGCTGCTCGGATTCGCGATCGTCGTCCAGGTGCGGGCGAACTCGTCCTCGGACAGCCTCTCCGGACTGCGCGAGGACGATCTGATCGGCATCCTCGACAACCAGAACAACCGCGCCGACCGGCTGCGCGCCCAGATCATCGATCTGCAGGACAGCCTTCGCCGATTGCAGGACAGCGGGAACCGCTCCGCTGCCGCCCGCCAGCAGGCGCAGCAGGAGGCGCAAGCGCTCGGCGTGCTGCTCGGCACGCTGCCCGCGACCGGTCCGGGCGTCACCGTCGTCGTGACCGACCCGGTCGGCAAGCTCAGCGGCGAGGACCTGCTCGACGTCGTCGAGGAACTGCGCGGTGCGGGCGCGGAGGCCATCCAGTTCGGCAGTGTCCGGGTGAGTACCTCCACAGCGTTCGGCGGTGGTGGCGGCAGCGTGACCGTCGACGGGACGACGCTGACCGCGCCCTACCGCGTCACAGCAATCGGCGAGTCGAAGACCCTCGACACGGCCCTGAACATTCCCGGTGGCGTCGCGGCGACCGTCCGCACGGCGGGCGGCAACCTGACCATCGCCGAGCAGAGCAAGGTGGTCATCCGCGTCACCCGCGCACTGCCCACGCCGAAGTACGCGAAGCCGGGGCACTAGCGGCGTCCGCCCGGCCGAACGCTGTCGAGCCGGGTGGGTAGGGTCAGACGCGTTTGCCGCACCGACCAGAGAGGCCCTCGAGGATGTCCGACGTACCCGACGACCTGAAGTACACGGCCGAGCACGAATGGGTCCGCGCCGCGAAGGGTTCGACCACCGTGCGGGTCGGCATCACCGACTACGCGCAAGAGGCGCTGGGCGACGTCGTCTACGTGTCGCTCCCCGAGGTCGGGGCCGATGTCGCGAAGGGCGCGGCGGTCGGCGAGATCGAGTCGACGAAGAGCGTGTCCGACATCTACGCGCCGCTGACCGGCACGGTGACGGCCCGCAACGAGGCCCTCGACGCCCAGCCGGAGTTGATCAACTCCGACCCGTACGGTGAGGGTTGGATACTCGAAATCGAAGTAACGGATGAGAGTGAGTCGCAGGACTTGCTCGACGCGGCGGCGTACGGAACCGTCGCCGGTTGAGCGGGTCTCGTTGCGACCGCACTGCTTGGAAGCATGATCAACTGAGACGACGTGGTGGAGGTGGCTTTCGATTGACCCTCCCCACGAGCCCGTCCTAGGCTCGGCCCACCGACCGAATCCGCACTTGCTGCGACGGCGTTCCCCGCGATCGACCGTGACCGAAGACGAAGGGTGACGCGCGTGTTCTGTACCGCTTGTGGCACGGAGAACCTGCCTGGCAGTCACTTCTGCGCCAACTGTGGCGCCGCACTGCCCGTGGCTGCGTCGGGTCCCGATGTGACGAGCACGATCAGCACGACCGGATCGCTTCCGGATGTCGACACCGAGTTCTCGGCCGAGGCGCACCAGGGCGCGGTGGATGCGCTCACGCCGGGTTCGGCGCTGCTCGTGGTCAAGCGCGGACCCAACGCCGGCAGCCGATTCCTGCTCGATCAGGACGTCACCTCGGCGGGTCGTCACCCGGACAGCGACATCTTCCTGGACGATGTGACGGTGTCCCGCAGGCATGCAGAGTTCCGCCGCGAAGGCAGCGGCTACACCGTCCACGACGTGGGTTCGCTCAACGGCACCTACGTCAATCGAGAGCGCATCGACGCCGCACCCCTGTCCGGGGGCGACGAGGTGCAGATCGGCAAGTTCCGGCTCGTCTACCTCACCGCCGCGGTCCGCACCGGCGTTGGCGCGAAGGCATGAGCGACGCTTGCGGAGCGATCCGGCGGCATGACGTCTCCGCATGGCCGTACGGAGTGAGGGCATGAGCGACGCTTGCGGAGCGATTCGGCGGCATAACGTCTCCGCATGGCCGAACGGAGTGAGGGCATGACTCCGTTGGGGGCTGCGGCGAGCGGCACCTCGACAGCCACACTCACGATCGGCGACGTCCTCGCCCACCTCAAGGTCGAGTACCCCGATCTCACCATCAGCAAGATCCGCTTCCTCGAGACCGAGGGGCTGGTGCAGCCCGAACGCACGCCGTCGGGGTATCGCAAGTTCTCCTCCGGCGATGTCGCGCGCCTGCACTACGTCCTCTCGCAGCAGCGCGATCACTACCTGCCGCTGCGGGTCATCAAGGACCAGCTCGACGCGATCGACCGCGGGCTCGTGCCGCCCGGCACGTCGACGGACAGTCCCCGGGCCGCGCACGTCGCAGTGGCCTCGATCCAGGGCAACGCCCCGACGGCCGAACACTTCCGGCCGGCGCCCGCTGCGATGCGCCTGTCCAAGGAGGAACTGCTCAACGCGGCCGGCCTGCGCAGCGAGCAACTCACCGAGCTCGAGCAGTTCGGCCTGATCAGCTCCAAGCCCGGCGGCCACTACGACGACGACGCTCTCGCCGTCGCCAAGATCGTCGCCGACCTGGCCCGTTTCGGGCTCGAAGGTCGGCACCTGCGCGCCTTCCGATCGGCCGCCGAACGCGAGGTCGGCCTGTTCTCTCAGGTTGTCGGCCCGATGGGTCGCCAGCGTGGGGGAGAGGCGAAGGCGCGGGCCGAGGAGACGGTGCGCGAGCTCGCCGCGCTTTCAGTTCGGCTGCATGCCGCCCTCGTCCAGATCGGCCTCCGCGAGGTCGTTGGCGGGAGCTGAGGTCCCGCCCGTCCGCTCGCCGAAACGTGTAGCGTCGACGTCGATCGTCAGGCTGTCGGCTTGGGCAGGGGGTTCCTCATCGTGCATCCGATGAGAGTTGTCGGAGTTCGGGTCGAACTCCCGGCCAACCAGCCGGTCGTCCTGCTCCGCGAAGAAGATGGCGTGCGTTATCTGCCCATCTGGATCGGCGCCGTCGAGGCGTCCGCGATCGCGTTTCAGCAGCAGGGCGTCCAGACCGTGCGGCCACTGACCCACGACCTGCTCCGTGACGTGATCAAGGCGCTCGGCGTGCGGCTCGAAGCGGTACACATCACCGAGATGCGCGATGACATCTACTACGCCGAGCTGCGCTTCAGCGGCGGCGTCACCGTGAGCGCCCGCCCGTCGGACGCGATCGCGCTGGCGCTGCGCTCGGACGTCGCAATTTTGGGCTCGGACGCCGTCCTGGACGCCGCGGGGATCGAGATCCCGGACGAGCAGGAGGACGAGGTGGAGAAGTTCCGCGAGTTCCTCGACAACATCTCGCCTGAGGACTTCGCGTCCGGCGGATAGTCGCCCGTCCGGGGTAAACCTCTACATGAGGGTTATCGACACCGGCGCGTCGCATTGACCCCGGGGTTGGACCGACCTACCGTCAGGCCCAGCGAATCACGACAGTGGGATTCGGGTAGGTCCGCAGCGGCGACGACGCCGACCGGACCGGAAGAGGTGGCTATCCATGGATGACTCTCCGGAGCAGGGCACGCTGTTCGCCGATCCATCGCCAGCTCACGACGAACTCCTCGGCTACCGGGGCCCGACCGCCTGCTCGGCCGCCGGAATCACCTACCGTCAGCTCGACTACTGGGCCCGCACCGCGCTCGTCGTACCGACGATCCGCACGGCCACCGGCTCGGGCAGTCAGCGGCTCTACTCGTTCAAGGACATCCTCGTCCTCAAGGTCGTCAAGCGACTCCTCGACGCCGGTGTCTCGCTGCAGAACATTCGCGTCGCGGTCGAGGCCTTGCGGTCGCGCGGCGTCGCGGACCTCGCCCAAGTCACATTGCTCTCCGACGGCACCACGGTCTACGAGTGCACGTCGTCGGAAGAAGTCGTGGATCTCCTGCAGGGGGGACAGGGCGTGTTCGGCATCGCGGTCAGCGGCGCCCTGCGCGAGGTACGTGGTTCGCTGGCCCAGATGCCCGGCGAGCGGGCGGAAGTGGTGGGGACCGACGAGTCGGCCGGCACCCCGCAGGACGAGCTGTCGCGGCGCCGCCAGCAGCGCTCTGCGACCGCCTGACCGACCGCGACACACCGGCGCGTCCACCCTCCGTGTCGCGCGTAGCGCAACGCCGCTGGTAACGTCGACGGTGGCTGATAACACCGCGCGGGAGAGCTGGCACCAGCATCGACGACGATGCGCCAGCGCCGAAGGGGCAACTTCCCCGGAACCTCTCAGGCACCAGGACCGCGCGGGTGAGGCCACTCTGGAGGGGTTTTCCCGACAGACGGGGCGCGGTCACCGCGGTAGGTGACGGCGTCGGTCCGTCCCCGGAGCGCATATGACCAACCAGTCCTTGTCCTTGGGTGATCTCGAGCACGCCAGCCCCTTCGCGTCACGGCATATCGGCACCACCGACGACCAGCAGCGGATGCTCGACGCGTTGGGCTACACGTCCCTGGACGATCTGATCAGCGACGCCGTACCCGCGTCGATCCGTGAGAAGCTCGCGCTGGCCCTGCCGCCGGCCGCGTCCGAGGCCGAGGTCGCCGCGGAGCTCCGCGCGCTGGCGGCCCGCAACCAGGTGCTGATCTCGATGATCGGCGTCGGCTACCACGGGACGATCACCCCGCCCGTGATCCGGCGCAACGTGCTGGAGAACCCGGCCTGGTACACCGCCTACACGCCCTACCAACCCGAGATCAGCCAGGGCCGGCTCGAGGCGCTGCTGAACTTCCAGACCGTGGTCGAGGACCTCACCGGGCTGCCGGTCGCCGGCGCGTCCGTGCTGGACGAGGCCACCGCCGCGGCGGAAGGCATGGCGCTCGCCCACCGGGCGGCGAAGTCGGGCAACACCTTCGTGATCGACGCCGACGCCCTCCCGCAGACGATCGACGTCGTCCGCACTCGGGCCCGGCCGCTTGGGCTGAAGGTCGTCGTGCACGACTTGGCGCAGCCGCTGCCGGCCGATGACGTGTTCGGTGTGCTGGTGCAGTACCCGGGCGTTTCCGGCGCCGTTCGCGATCTCAAGCCGATCGTTTCCGCGGCCCACGCGCAGGGCGCGCTGGTGGTGGCGGCCGCGGACTTGCTGGCGCTCACCCTGATCACCCCGCCCGGCGAGCTCGGGGCGGACATTGCCGTGGGCACCACGCAGCGCTTCGGGGTTCCCCTCGGCTTCGGCGGTCCGCACGCCGGCTACCTGGCGGTGCGGACGGGACTCGAGCGGCAGCTGCCGGGTCGTCTCGTCGGCGTCTCGGTGGACGCCGACGGCGCTCCGGCCTACCGGTTGGCGCTGCAGACCCGGGAGCAGCACATCCGCAGGGAGAAGGCGACCTCCAACATCTGCACCGCGCAGGTGCTGCTGGCAGTGATCGCGTCGATGTACGCGGTCTACCACGGTCCGGACGGCCTGCGGGCGATCGCCCGCCGCGTGCACCGGCTCGCGTCGGTGCTTGCGGCCGGACTGCGTGAGGGTGGTGAGGACGTAGCGGACACCCCGTTCTTCGACACCGTGACCGCCCGGGTGCCCGGCCGCGCCGCGACGATCGTCGAGGCTGCTCGCCTGGCCGGGATCAACCTGCGCGAGGTCGACGCCGACACGGTCGGGATCACCTGTGACGAGCTCACCCGGCGCGAGCACGTGGCTGCGGTCTGGGGCGCCTTCGGGCTCGAGCTCGACGTGGCCGCGGTGGACCGACTCGACCACGACGCCGACATCGTGTTCGCCCGCACCTCGGACTTCCTCACCCACCCGGTCTTCTCGGCCCACCACTCCGAGACGTCGATGCTGCGCTACCTGCGACGCCTCGCCGATCGCGACTACGCGCTCGATCGCGGCATGATCCCGCTCGGCTCGTGCACCATGAAGCTCAACGCGACGACCGAGATGGAGCCGGTGACCAATCCCGGCTTCGCCGACGTACATCCGTTCGCGCCGGACGGCCAGTTCGACGGCTACAGGCAGCTCTTCGACGACCTGTCGTCCTGGCTGTGCGAGATCACCGGCTACGACGCCGTCTCGTTGCAGCCCAACGCCGGTTCGCAGGGTGAGTTCGCCGGCCTGCTCGCCATCCACAACTATCTGCTGGCCGGCGGTCAGTCGCACCGCGACGTCTGCCTGATCCCGGCGTCCGCGCACGGCACCAACGCGGCATCGGCGGTGATGGCCGGACTCAAGGTCGTCGTCGTCAAGACCGGCGGCGAACAGGGCGAGATCGACCTCGACGATCTGCGGGCGAAGATCGCGCAGCACGCCGACTCGCTGGCCGCGATCATGGTCACCTACCCGTCCACCCACGGTGTGTTCGAGGAGCACATCGGCGAGGTATGCGCGCTCGTCCACGACGCCGGCGGCCAGGTGTACGTCGACGGCGCGAATCTCAACGCCATGGTTGGGCTGGCCCGGCCCGGCCGGTTCGGCGCCGACGTCTCACACCTGAATCTGCACAAGACCTTCTGCATCCCGCACGGCGGCGGCGGTCCGGGCGTCGGACCGGTGGCAGTCCGTTCGCACCTGGCGGCGTATCTGCCCAACCACCCGCAGCAGCCTGCTGCCGGACCGGCAACGGGGTCTGGGGCCATCTCCGCGGCGCCGTGGGGCTCCGCGGCCATCCTGCCGATCACCTGGGCCTACATCCGGTTGATGGGCGGCGACGGCCTGACCGCAGCCACGGGCGCGGCGATCCTGTCGGCGAACTACATCGCGAAGCGCCTCGCCGATCATTTCCCGACGATGTACGCGGGCTCGAACGGGCTGGTGGCCCACGAGTGCATCCTCGATCTGCGTGCCATCACCCGGGAGAGCGGCGTGACCGTGGACGACGTCGCCAAGCGGCTCA
>JAOPVG010000234.1 GCA_025966255.1 Jatrophihabitans sp. | reverse complement strand
GCGCTTTGAAAACCGCCGTCCCGGCCTCGAGCGCCTGCCCGACGTAGTCGGTGGCCGACGGCTCGGGGAAGAACGTGCCGGTGGCCACGCAGCCCGGCGTTCGCGCCGCGAACTCGCGCGCCCACTCCGACAGCGCCTGCGCCATGCCGGGTTTGTGCGGATAGACGAGCGCGGTGAACCGGCGTACGCCGAGCCGGGCCAGCACGGCCAGCCGCTCGTCCTCAGGCAGCCGGTAGTGCACCGGCCACGCGCGCCCGTAGTGCTCGACGGCGGCGTCGAAGTACCGCCACACCGCGTCCATGACCGGCTTGGGCATGAAGTGCGTGTGGATGTCCACCAGCCCCGGCAGTCCGAGTCCTTGCCACCAGCCCGGGACGTCCGCGTCGTCCATGCGACCGGTCACATACCCTTGCTGCGCCGGCCAAGCGCGCGGGCGACCTCACGATCGGCGTCGCGACGGGCGAGATCTTGCCGCTTGTCGTAGGACCGCTTCCCTCGCGCGAGAGCGAGCTCCACCTTCACCTTGCCGGCCGAGAAGTACAGCGCCATGGGGACGAGCGTCAGCCCGCTCTCCTTCGTCTTGCCGACGAGCCGCGCGATCTCTTCCTTGTGCAGCAGCAGCTTGCGGACCCGGCGGGGCTCGTGGTTGGTCCAGCTGCCCTGTTCGTACTGCGGGATGTGCACGTTACGCAGGAAGATCTCGCCGTCGTCGATCGTCGCAAAGCCGTCGACGAGAGAGGCTCGACCGAGCCGCAGCGACTTCACCTCGGTGCCGGTGAGCACGACGCCGGCCTCGTAGGTGTCGACGATGGCGTAGTCGTGGCGAGCCTTGCGGTTCTGCGCAATCACCTTGCGGCCCGTCTGACGGTTGCTGGACGGGGGCGCGCTCATGCGCTCGCTCCGTTCGGGCATGCGGAGACGTCATACCTCCAGATCGCCCCGCGAGCGTCGCTCATACCTACAGCCTGACGTACAGGCGCAACGTCGCAAAGGCGGTGAGGGCGGAAAGCGCGATGCCGACGATCAGGGCACTGCCGCTGGCGACCAGGACGTCATTGATCCCCAGGTTCGGGATGACGCCGTTCTGCACCTGGCGCGAGAAGATGCTGCTGAGCACGTAGTACTTGCCGAGCGCGACCAGTCCGAACCCGACCAGTCCGCCGATCGCGGTGGCGATCACCGTCTCGAGCATGAACGGCAGCTCGGTCATCCATCGGGACGCGCCGACCAGCCGCATGATGCTGGTCTCGTTCCGGCGCTGGGCGGCCGCCACCTGGATCGTGTTGGAGATCAGCAGGATCGACGCGACGAGCACGACGATCGCGATCGCGATCGAGAACAGCCGCGCACTGTCGATGAACTTCAGCAGGGTCCTGATGGTGCCGATCGGGTTCTTGACCGCGGAGACGCCAACGTCCGCCGCGTACGTCACCGCGAACTGGTCGTAGTCCTTGGCGACGTCCTTGAGCTTGACCGTAAAGGAGGCCGGCAGGTCGCCGACGTTGGTCAGCTTGGCGACCTCCGGACCCTGGATCTGCGTCGCCCGCTGGTACTGCTCGGCTTCGGACACGTAGTTGACGCTGGAGACTCGGGGATCCTTCGCCAGTTTGCTTTGCAGGGCCTGGGTTTCGGCCGGCGTCGTCTGGCCGGTGCACGGGGTCCGGCTCACCTTCGTGCACAGATACACCGAGACGTTGAGCGAGCCCTCGTAGTCGTGCTTGAACCGGGAGATCTCGGTGTTGGCGAGGATCGCCGCACCGGCGAACGCGAGCGCGATAGCGGTGCTGAGGATCAGCGCAATCGTCATTGTGGCGTTGCGGCGGATGCCCTCGTACACACCTGACATCACGAAATTCGCGCGCATTACTTCCTCACTGAGTGCTGTTTGAGGCGGCCGACGGCCACCACCGGGCGAAGAGTGGGGGCTGGCTCAGCGCCCGACTCCGTAGACGCCACGGTTCTGATCGCGGATGACCTTGCCGTTGTCCAATTCGATGACGCGGCGGCGCATCGCGTCGACGATGTTGTTGTCGTGCGTTGCCATCACGACCGTCGTACCGGTGCGGTTGATGCGCTCCAGCAGGCTCATGATGCCCTGGCTGGTGTCGGGATCGAGGTTACCGGTGGGCTCGTCGGCGAGCAGGACGAGTGGCCGGTTGACGAACGCGCGCGCGATGGCCACGCGCTGCTGCTCGCCGCCGGAGAGCTCGGTGGGCATCCGCTGAGCCTTGCCGGTGAGCCCGACGAGATCGAGCACCTCGGGCACCGTGCGGCGGATCGCCTTCGGCGACTTGTTGATGACTTCGAGGGCGAACGCCACGTTCTCGAAGACGTTCTTCTTGGGGAGCAGGCGGAAGTCCTGGAACACGCAGCCGATCTTGCGACGAAGATCAGGCACCTTGCGGCCGGGCATCTTGCCGACGTTGCGGCTGTCGACCATCACGAGGCCGCGGGTGGGCAGCTCCTCGCGGAGCAGCAACCGCAGCACTGTCGACTTGCCCGACCCGGACTGGCCGATCAGGAAGACGAACTCGCCCTTGTCAATCTCGATGGACACGGTGTCGAGGGCCGGACGCGCACCGGCGGGGTAAACCATGGACACTTTCTCGAGTCGGATCACGTACGACCCTCGCTGCTCTTGCTCATGAGGGGCGACTTTACCGAAGTGTTAGCTGGCGCTCGGCCAAGCGTGGGGGTCCGGGCGGACCTCGGCCGGGGCCGGCGTCGTATATGTCGCAATCCCGGTAGCCCCTGGTTGCTAGCGTCGTGAGACGTGGAGGCCACCGTCACGCAGGGAAACACAGGGGCTCAGTCGGCTGCTGACGCGCCCGCGCTGATTGTGGCGAAGAACCTCACCAAGCGCTTCGGTGACTTCACCGCGGTCGACGGAATCGACGTCGAGGTCCGGCGCGGCGAGGCGTTCGGCTTCCTCGGACCCAACGGCGCCGGGAAGAGCTCGACCATGCGGATGATCGGCTGCGTGGCTCCGGTGACGTCGGGCACGTTGCGCAGTCTCGGCCTCGATCCGGCCACTGACGGCCCCCGGATCCGCGCCCGTCTCGGCGTCGTACCGCAGCAGGACACCCTCGATCTCGAGCTCACCGTCCGCGAGAACCTCTTCGTCTACGGGCGATACTTCGGCATCTCGCGCGCGGCCCTGCGGCCGAAGGTTGCCGAACTCATCGAGTTTGCACAGCTGACCGAGCGGGCGGACGCCCTGGTTGAGCCGCTTTCCGGCGGAATGAAGCGGCGGTTGACCATCGCTCGATCGCTCATCAACGACCCAGAGATCCTGCTCCTGGACGAGCCCACCACCGGCCTCGACCCGCAGGCTCGGCACGTCCTCTGGGATCGCCTGTATCGGCTCAAGCACCGCGGCGTCACGCTCGTGCTGACCACGCACTACATGGACGAGGCCGAGCAGCTGTGCGACCGGCTCGTCGTCATGGACGGCGGCCGGATCGTCGCCGAAGGCTCACCGCAACAGCTCATCGCCGAGCACTCGTCGCGCGAGGTCGCCGAACTGCGGTTCGCGCCCGGCGAGAACGCCGCGGCCGAGGCGGGCGTGCTCGCGGCGCTGCACGGCGTCCCAGCCCGCGTCGAGGCGCTGCCCGACCGCCTCCTTCTGTACGTCGACGACGGCGAGGCCGCCGTGACGCGGGTTCGCGAGGCGGGGCTCGACCCGGTGTCCAGCCTGGTGCGCCGCTCCACCCTGGAGGACGTGTTCCTCCGCCTCACCGGCCGCAGCCTGGTCGATTGATGAGCGCCGCTTCGGCGCCCACGGGCGCGTCTATCTGGACTGTTGTCGAGTACCAGGTTCGCCTCGCGCGCAGCTTCTGGCGCAGCATCCTCATTGTCGGGGTGGCGACGCCGCTGCTCTACGTCCTCGCCCTCGGCGTCGGGCTCGGCACGGTGGTCAACCGCAACGGCACCGGCGAGTTGGGCGTGCCGTATCTCGTGTTCGTCGCGCCGGCGTTCCTCACCGCGGCCGCCCTACAGATCGGTGCGGCCGACGCCTCGTTCCCGTTGATGGGCGGCTTCAAGTGGGCCCGAACCTTCCACGGCATGGCGGCCACCCCGTTGAGTCCGGCTCAGATCTGCGACGGCCAGCTGACGTGGATCGCGATCCGGCTGTTCGCCAACTCGGCCGTCTATCTCGCGATCATGGCCATGTTCGGCGCGGCGCGGTCGCCCTGGATCCTGCTGGCCGTCCCGATCGCCACGCTCACCGGTATCGCCTTCGCCGCGCCGGTCGCCGCCTTCGTCGCCACGATCGAGAGGGAGGGCAACGGCTTGAACGTGATCTTCCGCTTCGTCGTCACCCCGATGTTCCTGTTCTCGGGGACGTTCTATCCGATCAGCCAACTGCCGCAATGGGGTCAATGGCTGGCCTGGGTCTCGCCGCTGTGGCACGGCACCGAACTCGCACGTGACTCGGCGTTGGGCGGCGGGCTGTCGCTGCTCGCGGTCCTCGGCCATCTCCTCTACCTGGTGCTGTGGTTCGTCGTCGGCCTGCAGTTGGCGCGCTGGCGCTTCCGGGTGAGGTTGACGAAGTGACCGCCATCGACACCGCGACGCCGCGGGCGAGCGCGACGTTCCGGATTCTGCCGCCTGGGCTCTACGCCGGGCGTGGGCACGTCGTGCTCGAACGCGCCTTCAAGGTGTACCGGCGCAGCTGGATGCTCATCTTCTCCGGCTTCTTCGAGCCGCTCTTCTACTTGTTCGCGCTGGGGACGGGCCTGCACAAGCTCGTCGGCACCGTGATCGGCCCGGGTGGGCACCCGATCACCTACACGGCGTTCATCGCCCCGGCCCTGCTCGCGTCGTCGGCCATGAACGGCGCCGTCTACGACTCGACGATGAACGTCTTCTTCAAGCTGAAGCACGCGAAGCTCTACGACGCGATGCTCGCCACGTCACTCGGACCGCTCGACGTCGCGATCGGTGAGATCGCCTGGGCGCTGATCCGCGGCGGTCTCTACGCGGCCGGCTTCCTCGTGGTGATGGCGGTCATGGGGCTCACGGTGTCGTGGTGGGCGCTCGCGATGCTGCCCGCCTGCCTGCTGATCGCGTTCGCGTTCGGCGCCGTCGGCATGGCCGTCACGTCCTACATGAAGAGCTGGCAGGACCTCGACCTCGTGCAGGTGGCGGTGCTGCCGATGTTCCTGTTCAGCGGCACGTTCTACAGCCTGTCCGTGTA
>JAOPVG010000169.1 GCA_025966255.1 Jatrophihabitans sp. | reverse complement strand
GTGCTGGCCAAGAAGGTCGACGAGCGGGCCCGGGCCGGCCTGTTCCTGGCGATGCAGTCCCCCGTCGAGGTGCCAGGTGTGTCGGTGTCGAACTTCCTGCGCACTGCGGCCACGGCCACGCGCGGTGAGGCGCCGAAGCTGCGTACCTGGGTCAAGGAAGTCAGCTCGGCGATGACCGCCCTCGAGATGGACAAGTCCTTCGCCGACCGCAACCTCAACGAAGGCTTCTCGGGTGGTGAGAAGAAGCGCCACGAGATCCTGCAGCTCGAGCTGCTCAAGCCCAAGATCGCGATCCTCGACGAGACCGACTCCGGCCTCGACGTCGATGCGCTGCGGGTCGTCAGCGAGGGCGTGAACCGCGTCCGGGAGACCGGCATCGGCACCCTGCTCATCACCCACTACACACGCATCCTGCGCTACATCGAGCCGGACTTCGTGCACGTCTTCTTCGACGGACGGATCGCCGAATCGGGTGGCAAGGAACTCGCTGACCGCCTCGAGGCCGAGGGCTACGCCCGCTTCGGGGTGAACGAGACGGCGAGTGCGTGAGTGACGGATGCTTCGGTTGAGTGACGGATCGCGAAGATCAGAGACGGCCCACAGAACGTCTCTGATCATGAAAAGTCGTCACTCAACGAGAAAGGACGAGTTGTGACGTTGGACGTTGAGGCGGTCCGTAAGGACTTCCCGATCCTGTCGCGCGAGGTGCACGGAGTGCCGCTCGTGTACCTCGACAGCGCCAACACGTCCCAGAAGCCCCAAGTCGTGCTGGACACCCTGACCGACTTCTACGCGATGCACAACGCGAACGTCGCCCGGGCCGTGCACACGCTCGGCTCGGAGGCCACGAACGCGTTCGAGGACGCGCGTGACAAGGTCGCGGCGTTCATCAACGCGGCGAATCGCGACGAAGTCGTGTTCACGAAGAACTCGTCCGAGGCGCTGAACCTCATTGCCTATTCGATCTCGAACGCCACCACGTTCCCGGGTGCTGATCAATTCCGCATCGGCCCCGGCGACGAGATCGTGGTCACCGAGATGGAGCACCACAGCAACATCGTGCCGTGGCAGCTGCTCGCGCAGCGCACCGGCGCGACGTTCCGCTGGCTGCCCATCGACGACGACGGCCGCCTGGTCGATTCCTCGATCGACGAGATCATCACCGAGCGCACCAAGATCGTCGCGTTCGTGCACCAGTCGAATGCCCTGGGCACGATCAACCCGGTGTCGCGCATCGTTGCGCGGGCGAAGGCGGTCGGCGCCCTGACCGTCCTGGACGCATCGCAGTCGGCGCCGCACCTGCCGCTGGACGTGCAGGCGCTCGACGTCGACTTCGTCGCCTTCACCGGCCACAAGATGTACGGCCCCACCGGGGTCGGCGTGCTGTGGGGCCGCTACGACCTGCTTGCCGCCATGCCGCCGTTCCTCGGCGGGGGAGAGATGATCGAGACCGTCGACATGACCGGCACCACCTTTGCCGCGCCGCCGCATCGGTTCGAGGCCGGCACCCCGATGATCGCCGAGGCGGTCGGGCTCGGTGCGGCCATCGACTACCTGTCCGCGCTCGGCATGGAGAACGTCGCCGCGCGCGAGCACGAACTCGTCACCTACGCGCTCGAGCAGCTCGCGACCATCGACGGACTGACGATCATCGGGCCGGACGTACCCGTCGATCGCGGCGCCACGGTCGCGTTCACGCTCGCCGGCATCCACCCGCACGACATCGCGCAGCTGCTGGACGAGCAGGGCATCGCCGTGCGCGCCGGGCATCACTGCGCCCGCCCCGTGTGCGTGCGCTACGGCATCTCGGCCACGACGCGAGCGTCGTTCGGCATCTACACCACGACCGAGGAAATCGACGCGCTGGTCCGCGGCGTTACCAAGGTGAAGGAGATGTTTTCATGACTTTGCCGATGGAATCGATGTACCAGCAGATCATCCTCGACCACTACAAGCACCCGCAGCACCACGGGCTGCCCGAGGACTTCGACGCCGAGGTGCACCACGTCAACCCGACTTGTGGGGACGAGGTCACCCTCCGCGTGCGCATCGCCGACGGTCAGATCGCCGAACTGGGCTGGGAGGGTGAGGGCTGCTCGATCAGTCAGGCCTCCACCTCGGTCATGAGCGACCTCGTCGCCGGCAAGCCGATCGACGACGCCATGCAGCTGCAGGAGAAGTTCCTCGGCCTCATGCAGTCGCGCGGCAACTCGGAGCTGACCGAGGCCGATGAAGACGAGCTCGAGGACGCCGTCGCCTTCGAAGGCGTGTCGAAGTACCCGGCCCGGGTCAAGTGCGCGCTGCTCGGGTGGATGGCGATGAAGAGCGCAGTCGCCGAGGCCGGCTGGTCGGGCACCGATGTGAAGCAGACCGAGAAGTCAGGGAGCCAGTCATGACTCAGACCACCGTTCCGTCCCGTGACGCCGTCGACGAAGCCATGCGCGACGTCGTCGACCCGGAGCTCGGCATCAACGTCGTCGATCTCGGGCTCGTCTACGACGTCACGATCGACCAGGGCGACGCCGGTGTCGTCATCACGCTGGACATGACCCTCACCTCGGCGGCCTGTCCGCTGACCGACGTCATCGAGGACCAGGCGAACTCGGCGCTCACCGGCGGGCCGACCCCGCTCGCCAGCGAAGCCAAGATCAACTGGGTCTGGATGCCGCCGTGGGGCCCGGACAAGATCACCGACGACGGACGCGAGCAGTTGCGGGCACTCGGCTTCAACGTGTGAGCGACGCTTGACTCCGGACCCCGTCCCGGGCGCACGGGCCGACCTCGACGCCGATCTGTTCAACTACCGCAGCCTGCTCGACGACGACGAGCGCGCCTTGCTCGATCGCTTGCGCAGCTGGCTCGAGACCAACCTCGCCCCGCGCGCCGACGAGCAGTGGGCGAAGGCGCAGTTCCCGCACGACCTCATCGCCGGGTTCGGCGCGCTGAACGTCGTCGGGTTGCCGTACGAGCTGCCGGGCACGCCCACCGAAGGTCGACTGCTGTCGGGCTTCGTGAGCCTCGAGATCTCGCGCATCGACGCGTCGTTCTCGTCCTTCTACGGGGTGCACAGCGGGCTGGCGATGGGCAGCATCTACTACTGCGGGTCGGACGAGCAGCGGGAACGCTGGCTGCCGGCCATGCGGCGACTGGAGAAGATCGGCGCGTTCGGGCTGACCGAGCCGCACGGCGGTTCGGACGTCGCCGGCGGATTGGAGACCACTGCGCGCCGCGAAGGCGACCAGTGGTTGCTCGACGGCGCCAAGCGGTGGATCGGCAATGGCACGTTCGCAGACGTCGTGGTCATCTGGGCCCGCGACATCGAAGACGACTCGGTCAAGGGTTTCGTCGTCGAGAAGGGCACGCCCGGCTTCACCGCCACCAAGATGGAGAACAAGCTCGCGCTGCGCACCGTCCAGAACGCCGATCTGCTGCTCGAGGGCGTGCGCGTCCCCGAGGCCAACCGACTGCACAATGACCACACGTCCGGCACGTTCAGCGACACCAACGCCGTACTCCGGCACACTCGCGGCGGCGTCGCGTGGAGCTCGGTCGGCGCGATGATGGCCGTCTACGAGATCGCCGCGCAGTACGCGAAGGATCGCGTGCAGTTCGGCCGTCCGATCGGCGGTTTCCAGCTCGTCCAGGACCTCCTCGCGCGCATGCTCGGCAACATCACCGCCTCGCTGGGGATGGCCGTGCGGGTGGCGCAACTGCAGGACCAGGGCATCTTCCGGGACGAGCAGGGTGCGCTCGCGAAATCGTTCGCCACCAGCCGGTTGCGCGAGACGGTGTCCTGGGCGCGAGAGCTCCTAGGTGGCAATGGCATCCTGCTCGAGTACGGCATCGCCCGTTTCTTCAACGACGCCGAGGCGCTGTACTCGTTCGAGGGCACGCGCGAGATCAACACACTGATCGTCGGACGGTCGATCACCGGCCTGGGAGCATTCACATGAGCGAGACCACTGTCACCACTTCGGCCGGCAGCGTGCGGGCCTTCCGAATTGTCGCCGTCATCGAGGCGATCTCGTGGCTCGTACTGATCGTGGCGACGATCGTGAAGTACACCACCGATCCGCACAAGGCGCTCGGGGTGCAGATCATGGGTCCGATCCACGGAGTGCTGTTCCTTGCCTACGTGGCGCTGGTGCTGTTCGAGGTGCGGCGCAAGATCGGTTGGGACGGCCGGACCACCATGATCGTGCTCGCCGACTCGATCATCCCCGGCGGCGGCTTTGTCGCCGCCCGTCGAGCCGACCTGCGCTGAGGGCCGGGCACCCGCCGCGCAGCCGCGGGCTCGGTCCGCCTGCCCCTGGTCAGCCGAGGACGCTGGTGGCGAAGGTGTCGCACTTCCTCGGCTCGCCGGTCTGGTAACCCGTGGTGAACCACTTCGTGCGTTGCGCCGCCGTGCCGTGGGTGAACGAGTTCGGGTCGACCTTGCCTCCGCCGATCTTCTTCTGGATGTAGTCGTCCCCGATGCGGGCGGCCGCGTCCAGGGCCCGGTTGATGTCGTCCTGGGTGATGTCGGAGATGATCGTGTTTCCCGAGGGGTCCGGCTCGCGGGCGTGCTTGGCCCAGACCCCCGCGTAGCAGTCGGCCTGCAACTCCAGACGCACCGAGTCGGACGTCGGGCCTGATCGCGTGCGCAGGTTCGCCTCGATGCCGAGCAGGTCCTGCACGTGGTGGCCGTATTCGTGAGCGAGCACGTAGGCGTCGACAAAGAGGCCGCCCTGCGCCCCGAACCGGGTCTTCAGGTCGTTGTAGAACGTGAGGTCGATGTAGATGAGCTTGTCGGCCGGGCAGTAGAACGGACCGGCGCCGCTGTCGGCCGTCCCGCAGCCGGTCGAGACCTGGCCGTTGAACCAGACGGTGTCGGCCGGCCGGTAGGCGCGGCCCAGCCTCGGGAGCTCGACCGTCCAGTAGTCCTGGATGGAGTTGATGTCGGCGACGACGGCGCACTCGAGATGGTTGTTGGCGTCCTGTCCGGTCTTGCACTCCTTCTGGATCTGGGTGTTGTCGACGGTGGCGGGCTGTCCGTTCTGGCCGAGCTGGTCGAGCACGCTGGCGACCTTCGGGTTGGCGCTGCCCACGAACTGGAAGACCAGGTATCCCACGATGGCGAGCAGGCCGAGGCCGGTGCCGACCTTGCCACCGCGGCCGCTCAACAGGCCGCCCAGCACCAGGCCCAGCAGGCCACCGCCGATCCCGGCTCCGCCGCCGCTGCTCCCGCGACTGTCCTCCACCTCCGAGGTGTCGAGATTCGCGTCGTCGTTGTATTTCATCCCCGGGCCCCCATCGTGTGTCTGCCCGGTAGATCCTGCCCGGCCGCGCGTTGCGGCAACCCCGCAACCCGGGCCGGTTGCCGCAGGTGGCCGAAACCGGGTGCCGGGCCCGGTACCGTGGAGGAGTGAATCCGCTCCTGCTGTGACGTGACGGCGCCGACCGACGTCCGCCGTCCCATGTCCCTGGAGCAATTGATGATTACCGCAACTGATCTTGAGCTGCGCGCGGGTGCGCGCATTCTGCTCGAACCCACCACCCTGCGGGTGCAGCCCGGCGACAGCATCGGGCTCGTCGGCCGCAACGGGGCGGGCAAGACCACCAGCCTGCGCGTGTTCGCCGGCGAGACGCTGCCGCACACCGGCCGGCTCGAGCGCACCGGACCCGTCGGCTACCTGCCGCAGGATCCGCGTACCGGCGACCTCGCCGTGCTGGCCCGCGACCGCGTGCTCTCCGCCCGCGGCCTCGACACGCTCGTCACGGACATCGCCAAGGCGCAGGTCCAGCTGGCCGAGACGCCGCACGACGACGCGCTGCTGCGCCGCTACGGGGCCATGGAGGAGCGCTTCACGTCGCTCGGCGGATATGCCGCGGAAAGTGAGGCGGCCCGCATCTGCGCCAACCTGGGCCTGCCCGACCGCGTGCTGGCCCAGCCGCTGGCAACGCTGTCCGGTGGTCAGCGCCGCCGCGTCGAGCTGGCCCGCATCCTGTTCGCCGATTCCGGTGCGGAACCGACGACCCTGCTTCTCGACGAGCCGACCAACCACCTCGACGCCGACTCGATCGTGTGGCTGCGCGACTTCCTGCGCCAGCACGTCGGGGGACTGGTGCTCATCAGCCACGACGTCGGTCTGCTCGAGGCCGTCATCAACAAGGTCTGGTACCTCGACGCGAACCGCTCGGCCGTCGACGTCTACAACGTGGGCTGGACGACGTACCTGAAGCAGCGCGAGGCCGACGAGCGGCGGCGACACCGCGAACGCGCCAACGCTGAACGCAAGATTGAGTCACTGCGCACCCAAGCCGACAAGATGCGGGCCAAGGCGACGAAGGCCCGGGCCGCGCACCAGATGGACCGGCGCGCCGCCGCCCTGGCCGCCGGACTGGCCGAGGTGCGGGTGAACGACAAGGTCGCCCGCCTGCGCTTCCCGGCCCCGGCCGCGTGCGGACGCACTCCGCTCACTGCGGAGGGCCTGTCGAAGTCGTATGGCTCGCTGGAGGTGTTCACCGACGTCGATCTCGCCGTCGACCGCGGCGCGCGCGTGGTCGTGTTGGGGCTCAACGGCGCCGGCAAGACCACGTTGCTGCGACTGCTGTCCGGCATCGAGCCGCCCGACACCGGCGACGTGCTACCGGGACACGGCCTGCGCCTCGGCTACTACGCCCAGGAGCACGAGACGCTCGATCATGACCGCACCGTGCTGGAGAACATGCGCACGTCGGCGTCGTCAGTCGGCCGGTCCGATCTGACCGACACCGAACTGCGCAAGATCCTCGGCGCCTTCCTGTTCACCGGCGACGACGTCGCGAAGCCGGCCGGCGTTCTGTCGGGTGGGGAGAAGACCCGGCTGGCGCTGGCCATGCTGGTGACGAGTGCGGCGAACGTCCTGTTGTTGGACGAGCCGACCAACAACCTCGACCCGGTCAGCCGCGACCAGGTGCTCGACGCCCTGCGCACCTTCGCGGGCGCGATCGTGCTCGTCACACACGATGAGGGAGCGGTCGAAGCGCTGGCTCCGGAGAAGGTCATCCTGCTGCCCGACGGCATCGAGGACACGTGGAGTGACGATCTCGCGGACCTGATCACACTGGCTTGATCGGTGATCAATTAGGGCAAACGATCAGACATCAGCTGATTCGGCGGCCTGGCACGGATTAGCCGGATGGCAGCGTTATCAGGGGATTTTTCGCGGGCCAAAAGACCTTCACCGACCGCCTCTGGCGTGGATGCTGCGTGTCGATCTTGCGGCCCCGATCCGGTGGCTGCTATCAAAACGGCAAGGCAGCAGAGGCAACGAGCACTTGTCACTGCGCCGCCGGAGTGTCGTATCAGGTGAAGGGACCACCGTCATGGCTGTACTCAAAAAGGGCGCGCGTATCACGGGCGCCGAACGCAGCAAGCTCGCCACGGATCTGAAGAAGGCGTACGACAAGGGCAGGAGCATTCGCGAACTGGCCGAGTCGCACGGTCGCTCGTACGGCTTCGTCCACCGCGTGCTGTCCGAGTCGGGGGTGACGCTGCGCGGACGCGGCGGCGCCACCCGCACGAAGGCCGCCCCGGGCAAGGCCAGGGCGAAGTCGAAGTAGCCTGGCTGCATCGCTACTGAATCGTTCGCGGTCGACCCGGAAGCTGGCTTCCGGGTCGACCTTCGTTGCGCCGACGGCGTCGCCACGATCACGCTCGACCGCGCGGAGCGGCTGAACTGCCAATCCCCGCAGATGTGGACCGAGCTCGCCCGGGTGCGGCGCGAGCTTCCGGGCCCGGTGCGCGTAGTTGTGCTGCGGGCCGAGGGCCGGGCGTTTTCGGCCGGCCTCGACCGATCGCTGTTCAGCGGGGACTCGGCCGACGGGATCCTGACCCTGTCGGCGCTGCCGCGCTCGGAGGCGACGGGCCGCATCGGTGCGTGGCAGCAGGCCTTCGACTGGAGTTCCCGCCCGGACCTCGTCAGCGTCGCCGCCGTCCAGGGGCACGCCATCGGTGGTGGCTTCCAGCTCGCACTCGGCGCCGACATCCGGATCCTGGCTGAGGACGCCCTCTTCTGCCTGGCTGAGCCGAAGCTCGGCATCGTTCCTGA
>JAOPVG010000160.1 GCA_025966255.1 Jatrophihabitans sp. | reverse complement strand
ACGGCGCCGACGTACGTCTCAGGCTCGGTGGGGTCGCCCACGACGATCGACTCCGTGAGCGCGACGAGACGCTCCTTGAGCTCGGGCCAGAGGCTGCGCGGCGCGTAGAGACGCGACGCGGCCGAGCACTTCTGGCCCTGGTACTCGTACGAGCCGCGGATGGCGGCGACGGCCAGCGCATCGAGGTCGGCCGACGGGTGGGCGACGATGAAGTCCTTGCCGCCCGTCTCACCGACGACGCGTGGGTAGTTGCGGTACGAGGCGACGTTCGCTCCGACCGTCCGCCAGATGTGCTGGAACGTCGTGGTCGAGCCGGTGAAGTGCACGGCGGCCAGGTCCCGGTGGGCGAGCGCAACGGACCCGATCTCGGCGCCGTCGCCGTAGACGACGTTCACGACGCCGTCCGGCAGCCCGGCCTCGCGCAGCAGTTGGACGGAAAGGTGGGCGACCAGCGACGCGCTCTCGGCCGGCTTCCAGACAACGGTGTTGCCCAGTACGGCCGGCCCGAAGGCCAGGTTGTTCATGCAGGTGAAGTTGAACGGCGTCACGGCGAAGACGAAGCCTTCGAGTGGGCGATACTCGGCCTGGTTCCACATGCCCGGCAGCGAGCTCGGCTGGACGTCGTACATGTCGAGCATGTTCTTGACGTTGGCCCGGATGAAGTCGATGGTTTCGCACGCGGCGTCGATATCAGCCTGGTAGGTCGTCTTCGACAGCTCGAGCATGGTCGCCGCGTTCAGCCGATCGCGCCACGGACCGTGCTCGAGCATGTCGGCCGCCCGCAGGAACGGCGCCGCCCGCTCTTCCCACGGCAGCCGGCCCCACCATTTCGAGGCGGCGAGTGCGGCGTCGATCGCCTGCTGCGTCTCGGCCGCGCCGGCCCAGTGGACCTGGCCGAGCTGCCGCTTGTGCTCGTGCGGCGTGACGACAGCGGCCTTGCGGCCGGTACGCACCTCGGTACCGCCGATCACGTTCGCAATGTCGTAGTCGGCCCCGCGGACCTCGGCGAGGGCGGCCGCCGTGGTCGCCCGCTCAGGTGCGCCCGCGGCGTACGAGCGCGGCGTTGTGGGCGCGATCGGGAAGAGCGCAGTCCTACCGGCTGGAGAGGTCATGGGTGCTCCGGGAGTAGGCGGTGTCGTATCCCGGAAACGTAGGCTCGCGGTCACCCGGGCGGCTTCGGCGCCGGACCGGAACTTCGGCCTCGGCTTTCCTACGATTGTCGAAAGTCGAGTAGCTGCCCGAGGAGCCCTGCGTGACAGACGTCCAGACCGCGGTCGACGCGCTCGCGGCCGAGCTCGCCCAGCCGGTGCTGGTCGAGGATCCGCGACACCTGCCGCTGTGGTGGAGCGCCCAGGGTCATGCCGATCCGACCCGCATTCGGTCGATCCTGCAGCGCGAAGTCACGCCGGCCGCGTCGGCGTTGGTCGCCCGGTTGGGTCTCCCGGCGGCCGAGGGTCCGATCCGCACGCCGGCCGATCTCGAGGCCGAGATGCTCGAGCGGTGGTGCGTCCCGCTGCGGGCCGGTCGCAACCTGCTCGGGTATCTCTGGGTGCTGGATGCCGAGGGCCTGGTCACCGAAGCCGATCTCCCCCGGCTGCAGGAGTGCGCCGAGATCGCGACGGCCGCCCTGACCCGCTCCCGACCGAGCGAGGAGACGGTTGCCCGGCATCGAGCGGCACTGCTGGCCCGCCTCGCAGCCGAGCCCGACGCCGACGCGGCCCGCGAACTGGTCGCCCTGGACGACCTCACCCCAGACGTGACGGTCACCGTGCACGCCCCCGCGGCCAGCGGGGGGTGGATGCTGCGCGGCGGGATGAGCGCCCACGTCGAGGGGGAGCGGGGACGAGCAGCGACGAGCGGACCGCCGGTGCGCCTGGTGCAGCTGAGCACGGCCGTCCGGCGCGCCACCGCCGTCCGGCAGTCGCTGCGGGCGGGTGCGCGGTTGGCCGCCCCCACCTGGGACGCCCTCGGATCGTGGCACCTGATCGTCGCGGCGCCGACCGACCTCACCGTCAGCGACGTCCACTCCGGCGCCGAGGTGCTGGCCGACGGCTCGCACGGCGACCTGCTCGTGACGGCCCGGGTCCTGCTCGAGAACGGCGGCGACGTCGCCAGCACCGCAGCCGAGCTGCACATCCACCGGACGACGCTGTACTACCGGATCGAGCGGATCGAGGCCCGCACCGGCGTGAATCTCAAGGCCGGCGCTGGGCGGGACCACCTACTCATGGCCCTGCGGCTCGCGGCGTTCCGCGCGGCGGCCGGCTGACCGTCCACCCCGCCGTTCGACAATTGTCGAACGGGCGCGGCCGATGTTCCGCCCGCTCGCCGAAGAACTGGTGAGGCCGCGCGCCCTACCGTCAGGGCACCTCGTTTCCATTGCTGACGGAGGCCGCATGCCGACCGAGCCACTCATCGCCGACGTCGTCGTCGTCGGGGCCGGCGCGATCGGCTCGAGCAGCGCGTTCCATCTGGCCCGAGCCGGGCTGCGGGTGATCATGGTCGAGGCCTTCGGGGGACCGGCCGAGGGCAGCACCGGCCGGTCGTTCGCCTCGATCCGCGGGCAGTGGGCCGACCCGTTGAACATCGAGCTGTCGTGGCGCAGCATCCAGCGCTACCGCGACTTCGCCCAGGACCACGGCATCGACGTCGGCTACCGTCCGTCGGGCTACCTGCTCCTCGTGCCCGAGGAAGCCTGGGCCGACCAGTTGGCCGCGGTGACGTTGCAGCACGCGCATGGCGTGCCCGTCGAGCTGCTGGACCTGGCCACTGCTAACCGAATCACGCCGTTCGCCGAGGCCGGCCTCGGCGGCGCCACCTGGGGTCCGGCCGACGGCGTCGTCGACCCGCACCTGACGGCGAGCGCCTTCATCCGGATGGCCCGGGACCGCGGCGCGACCACGCTGTACCGCCACCGCGTCACGGCCATCGAGGGCGAGGCGGACGGCAGCTGGACGGTCACCGCCGGTACCCGCACCCTGCGGGGGCAATACCTCGTCAATGCCGCCGGGGGCTGGTCCGGTGAACTCGCCGCCCTGGCCGGACTGGCCGTGCCGGTGGTGCACTCCCGCCGAAACGTCTACGCCACCGCGGCCGGAGCGCTGCCCGCACCCGTGCCGATGACGATCGACGTCGGGTCGGGCGTCTTCGTCCGCAGCGAGGGCAGCCGCCTGCTGTTCGGACGGGCGCGTCCGGACCAGGCCGACGGCTACGACACGAGCGTCGACTGGCCCTGGATGGAGACCGTCCTCGAGCTCGGCGTCGCGCGATTTCCCTGGCTGGCCGACCTGCCCCTGGACCGTGGCGGATGCTGGGCCGGGACCTACGAGATCACGCCCGATCACCACGGCATCGTGGGAGCCGATCCCGCGGCGCCCAGTTGGGTCAACGCGTGTGGCTTCTCCGGACACGGCCTCATGCAGGCTCCCGAGGTGGGCCGCCTGGTCGCCGAGCAGATCGTCGAGGGCGAGATCACCAGCGTGGACGCGACCGCGTTGCGGCTCGACCGGTTCGCCACCGCCGACGCCAGTCGTCACGTCGGCTTGGTGTTCTGATGAGCCGGCGCGTCGACCTCGAGGCCCGACCGATGTGGTCCTTGACCCGACTCCCTTGGGAGAGCTGATGTACCCCACGTTGCTGACCGACCCGGCCAAGGCGGCCTGGATCAAGAGCACCGCCGCCGAGTTGGCCGCGTTCGGCGAAGAGCACCGCGGCGAGCTGGACATCGCCAACCGGGCCAACAAGTTTCCGCGCGAGCTGTACCGGGAGCTGGGCCGGCTCGGCTACCTCGGGCCGCTCGTCCCCGTCGACTTCGGCGGCCTCGGCGGCGGCGTCGCGGAGTACACGGTGATCAGCGAAGAGGTCGGCCGGCACGGCCTGGTGTCCGGGCAGATTGCGGCTCAAGGGCAGCGCTGGCTGCTCGACTGGGGCACCGACGAGCAGAAGCAACAGTGGCTGCGCGGCATCGCCACCGGCGAGGTCGTCTTCTCCGAGTCGATCAGCGAGAAGAACGCCGGGTCGTCGTTCAAGGCGATGAAATCGACCGCCGTCCGCGACGGCGGAGACTGGGTGATCACCGGCAGCAAGACGCACATCAACCTGGGTGCCGACTCCCACGTCACGCTCTTCTACGCGATGGCACCGGAGGGGCTCACCAGCTTCCTCGTCGACATGACCCTTCCGGGCATCCGCACCCACGTCACGCGGGCGATCGGGCTGCGCCTCATCCGCACCGCCGACGTCGAGTTCGACGCGGTCCGCGTCCCCGACGCCGCCCGGCTGGGGCCGGTCGGTGGCGGCCTGCAGACCTTCCTGTCGACGTTCAACATCAGTCGCCTGGGCAACGCCTCGGAGCTGATCGGCCTCGGCCGCCGAGCGTTGGAGCTCGGGCTGCGCTACGCCTCCGAGCGCGCGGTCGGGGAGGGCGTCGTCACCGACTTCCAAGGCATCAAATGGATGGTGGCGGACGCCTGGACCGCGCTGCAGGCGGCGTCGCTCGCCCGCGACGACGCCGCGCTGGCGCACGAACGGGGAGAGGACATCGCCCTGCGGACGACGACGGCCAAGCGACTGGCGATCACCGCGGCCGACCAGGCGTCCGAGGCATCCTTCAGCCTCGTCGGCGGGCACGGGCTCTACGTCGACACGCCGTACACCGACATCCTGAACGACATCAAGGTGCTCAAGGTCGCGGGCGGGTCGACCGAGATCATGCGCAACTTCATCGCGCAGCGCGTCCTCAAGGACGCCGGGCACGAGGGCCTTTCGTGACGAATCTGGCCCGGTCGATCGTCGACCAGTCGCGGCGACGACCCGACCTCCGCCTCGGCACGGTGGACGACCAGATCACCATCGTCGATGCGCTCGGCCACGCGGCGGCCCACGCCCAGGCGTGCGGTCTGCGGCCCGGTCAGAAGGTTGCGCTGGTCGCGTCCACCTCGACCGACTACGTGATCACCTGGCTGGCCTGCCTGCTGGCCGGGGCGCCGGTCGCGCTGGTCAACCCCAACTACCCGAACGAGCTCGTCGACCGGATGCTCGCCCCACTTGCCCCCGACGTGGTTCTGCGCGCCGACGACATCGCCCGCGCCCGGACGTCCGGACCCGCCGATCTCCGTGCGCTGCCCGGCCTGGACGCCGACCCATTCGACGTCGTGTCCTACATGCATACCTCGGGCACGACGGGCCTGCCGAAGTTCTGCACCCAGACCCACGACTACTTCGCCCGGCTGGCCGCCGCGATGGCCGGCGCGCTCGAGCTGACCCCGACGGACCGAGTGCTGGCGCCGCTGCCGCTCTTCCATATCAACCCGATGGGCTACGGGATGATCACGGCGCTGCTCACCGGCGCCGATGTCCTGACGGTCGGGAAGTTCTCGGCGAGCGGCTTCTGGCCGGCTGTGGTCGGCGAGCAGGTGAGCGTGCTGATCCTGCACGCGCCGCCGGTCGAGATCTTGAAGAAGGCGACCACAACCGGTGATGCCCACGGCCATCGGGTGCGGTCCATGTTCTACGCCGACCGCGACTTCCTGCACCGCTTCGACATCCCGGCGGCGGTGTCGGGCTACGGCTCGACCGAGGCCGGCGGCGTGTCGCACCTACACCGCTGGACGGCGAGCGACGACATCCCGGACGACGCCAGCCGCCACGGCGGAGCGGGCCGAGCCGACATCGAGTGGCGCCTCGACGACCACGGCACGATCTTCGTTCGCGAGCGGACCCGCGCCGCCCTGTTCGACGGGTACGTCACCGACACCGGTCTGAACACCGGCCGCGACGCCGCCGGCTGGTTCGACACCGGCGACCTCGGCCGCGCCGAGCGCGAGGACTATCTGGTGTTTCTCGAGCGGAGCGCGGAGTCGATCCGGGTCAAGGGCGAGTTCGTGCCGATCCCGTTCGTCGAGAACCACCTCGCGGCCGTGGCCGGCCTGAACGACCACGCGATCTGGAAGCGCAAGGGCGCGCTCGTCGACGAGGAGGTTGTGCTGTACGTGGTGTCCGACGCGCTCCCGGTCGATGAGCTCCGCGTCCGCATCGACGAGCTGCCGACGTTCATGCGGCCGGTCGCTGTCGCCCGGGTGGACGCCCTGCCCCGTGACGCCGCGGCCGGCAAGGTGCAGCGCCGCCTGCTCGGCCAGCGTCCGGTCCTCGACTGGGTGGAGCTCACATGACGATGCCGGACTGGGCGGTCGACCTGACCGACCTGCACGCGCACGCCGCGCCGAGCCTGCTGCCCCGCCACGGCGACGACCGGGCCACGGTCGCGGCCGAGCAGGCGGTCGGGTTCACCACCGTCGTGCTCAAGGCACACGAAGGCAGCACCGTCGAGCGGGCGGCCGCCGCGGGTGGTGCGGCCGCCGGAGTGTACGGCGGCGTCGTCCTCAACAGCCCGGTCGGCGGGGCCAACCCGGACGCGGTCGAGGTCGCGGCCCGGCTGGGCGGACGCGTGGTCTGGATGCCGACGGTGTCGGCCCGCACCCACAAGGCCGGCGCGGCATCGCCCGAACTCTCCGTCCACCGCGGCTTCGAGCTCGCGCCGGTCGACGTGCTCCGCGACGACGGCGCGCTGCTGCCGCAATGGCACGACGTGCTCGATGTCGTCTCCGCCCACGACCTCTTGCTGGCCAGCGGGCACCTCTCGGCCGACGAGACGGTCGTGCTGTTCCGGGCCGCGCGCGCGCACGGCGTCCAACGACTCATGGTCAATCACCCGAAGATGGCGTTCCTGCACTGGAACGACGAGGCCGCCGAGGCGCTGCAGCACCTCGACGCGCAGCTCGAGTTGGGCATCCTGCCCGACCTGCTCAGCGACGCCGAGCACGCCAGCCTCAGCCTCACTCGCGGCTATCCGGCGTCGCTGCTCGTCTTCGGCGGCGACCTCGGCCACGCCGACCACGCACCCCCCGCGGTCGCCGTCGCACCCTGGCTCACCGACCTCGAGAAGCACGTCGGGACGGACACCGCCGTCGCGATCATGACGACCCAGAGCCGGAGCCTCCTGCTGCCATGACGACGATCGCGCTCCTTCCCGGCGACGGCATCGGCGCCGAGATCCTCGACGGTCCGGTCGCCTTCCTGCGCCGCCTCGAAGCCGACGGCGCGCCGGTGCGCCTGACCGGACCGTGGCCGTACGGCACCACTGGATGGGCCGAGACCGGCTCGACCCTGCCGTCGCAAACCGTCCAGGCCTGCCGTGCCGCTGACGTGATCCTGTCCGGCGCGGTCGGCTCGCACCCCGGCATCACCGCAGATCAATGCCCGAACCCGGAGGCCGCACTCATCGAGCTGCGTCACCTGTTCGACCTGCGGATCAGCGTGCGCACCGTCCGCCTGCCCGGGGACGAGGACGTGATCATCGTCCGCAACATCACCGGCGGCGCCTACGCCGGACCGGACCGACGGATCGAGAGCGACGGCGTCCGCGCCGCCGAGGACCGTCTCGTCCTCGACCCCGTCCGGGTCCAGGAGGTCTTCGACATCGCCGTCGAGCACGCCCGCGCCTACCCCGGCCGGCGCGTCATCAGCGTCGACAAGGCGAGCGTCTTCGCCACTTCGAGACTCTGGCGCCGAACCGCCCACGCCACCGCGGCCGCCAGCGGCGTCCCGTTCGTGGACGTCAACGTCGACCGTGCGGCCTACGAACTGGTCAAGTACGAGCAGCTGCCGTCGGTCATCGTCACCGAGGGGCTGTTCGGCGACATCCTCTCCGACATCGTCTGCGCCCGGGCCGGGTCACCGGCGCTGTGCGGCTCGGCCACCATCAACCCGGACCGATCCTTCGGGCACGGCGTGACGGCGCTGTTCGAGCCCGCGCACGGCTCGTCCCCCCACCGCACCGGCAGCCGACGTTCCAACCCGACCGGCGCGTGGCTCGCGGTCGCCGATCTCCTCGCCTGGTGCCCCGACCTCGCCGCGCTCGACCTGCACCACCGGGTCCGGGCCGCCCTCGACCAAGTCGTCGACACCGCGCCACCCACCTATGACCTGGCCGCGGCCGACGAGCCGACGATCGATCTCGACGCCTTCAACCAGCGAATCCTCGACGCCCTGGCCGCGGTGACGGCATGACCGCGCAACCCCAGCCTCGACCGCACCATCCCGGAGACACTGCGATGACATCCACCCCGTTCCGGCAGCTGCACCACATCTGCTTCGTCGTCCACGAAATCGACAAGAGCGTCGCCTACTACGAGTCGATCGGCATCGGACCGTGGCAGGAGTACCCCCCGCTGACCGAGTACACCGATCTGGACGTCCCCAATCCGGAGGCGTTCTATGCGATGCGGTACCGGTTGGCCAACCTGGAGAACGTCCAACTTCAGCTGTGCGAGCCACCGGCGCTCGACTGCCCCCAGCGGCGCTTCCTCGACGCTCACGGCGAGGGCGTGTTCCATGTCGGCTTCGAGTCCGACGTCGACGTCGCGGCCGAGCAGGGACGCGCGCTCGGACTCGACGTGATCATGCGGGGCCAGCGCCCGAACGGCTCGGGGTTCGTGTACTTCGACACGCTCGAGCAGGCCGGTGCCGTGCTGATGGCCCGCAAGACGGCCACGTGACGTGCACGTCCTGATCGTCCACCCGCACGTCCCGAATCGCAGTCGTCCAACAGAGATCGGCGTCTGTGGCCAACCCTTCGGCCACTGCAGCGTCGACAGACGGGGTCGCGTGGACGGCGCTCGAAGCCCGAGCGGGTGAACCGATTCGAGCGCGGCCGCGTGTCCTAAGCAAGAGGCCGCCACTGGTTGTGGGGAACGGTTGGCCACGGCGGACGGACACGAAGGGGCCGTGAGCTTCATGAGCAGTCGGGGTTGGTTGGCTATCCGCGTCGGATTGACCGTCGTCGTGCTGGCGGGACTAGCGGTGGACGCGTTCGTCCACTTCGACCTGGCGTCGGGATACGACGGCGTCAAGTCCAGCACGATCAGCCAGGGCGACCTGTTCCGCATCGAGGGTGCCCTGGCGCTCGTGGCAGGCACCGCCCTGTTGCTTCGGCCACGTCGCTACACCGCGGCGTTCGCGTTCCTGGTCGCCGCGGGCGGCACCGCGGCGGTCCTGATCTATCGGTACGCCGATGTCGGGGCACTTGGTCCGCTGCCGAATATGTACGAACCGATCTGGTACCCCGAGAAGACCCTGAGTGCCTGGGCTGAAGCGATAGGCGCAGTCGGCGCGCTGACGCTGCTCGTCGCGATGCTTCTCCAGACGCGGGGAGT
>JAOPVG010000096.1 GCA_025966255.1 Jatrophihabitans sp. | reverse complement strand
CGTGCTACCCCTGGCGCGCCATGACGA
Source organism: Jatrophihabitans sp. (assembly GCA_025966255.1). Taxonomy (GTDB): domain Bacteria; phylum Actinomycetota; class Actinomycetes; order Mycobacteriales; family Jatrophihabitantaceae; genus Jatrophihabitans. The sequence continues at coordinate 5,342 of JAOPVG010000096.1, read as the reverse complement.
GCGCTTCTCGTTCGCCGCTCCGCATCGCGAACGCGTCCGGTTTCTACGGCGACCGCGCGTCGGCGATGCACGAGATGCTCACCGGCGGCGACATCGATGTGCTTACCGGCGACTACCTCGCCGAACTGACGATGCTCATCCTCGGCCGCGATCGCCTCAAGGACGCCAACCTCGGCTACGCGAAGACGTTCCTCCGCCATCTCGAAGCCTCGCTGGGCCCGGCGCTGGACAAGGGCGTCAAGATCGTCACCAACGCCGGCGGCCTCAACCCTCGTGCCCTCGCCGCGGCGGTGCGGGTGCTGGCCGACAACCTCGGCCTCGACGTCGCGGTGGCACACGTCGAGGGCGACGACCTGCGCGGCCGCGCCGCCGAGCTGGGTCTGGGCGAGCCACTGGCGGCCAACGCCTACCTCGGCGCGTGGGGCATCGCCGATTGCCTGGCATCCGGCGCGGACATCGTCGTCACCGGACGCGTGACCGACGCGTCGCTGGTGGTCGGGCCGGCCGCCGCGCACTTCGGCTGGAGCCGCACCGACTATGACGCGCTGGCCGGTGCGGTCGCGGCCGGGCACGTCATCGAATGTGGACCGCAGGCGACGGGTGGCAACTACGCGTTCTTCCGGGAGCTACGGAACCTCGACAAGCCGCTCGGCTTCCCGATCGCCGAGGTGCACGCCGACGGCACGTCGGTGGTCACCAAGCACGCGGATACGGGAGGCGCGGTGACGGTCGGCACGGTCACTGCGCAACTGCTCTACGAGATCACCGGCGCGCGGTACGCCGGTCCCGACGTCACGGCCCGGGTCGACACGATCGCGTTGGCCGACGACGGCCCGGATCGCGTCCGGATCAGCGGGGTGCGCGGCGAGCCACCGCCGCCCACGCTGAAGGTCGGCCTGAACACGCTGGGTGGATTCCGAAACGAGGTCACCTTCGTGCTCACCGGGCTCGACATCGAGGCGAAGGCGTCGTTCGTGAAGGCGCAGCTGGCGTCGTTGGATGCGACCTGGACGCTCGCGCGGACCGACCATCCCGACGCCGACGTGCAGGAGGAGGCAGCCGCACTGCTGCATTGCGTCGTGCGCGGGCCCGATCCGAAGCCGCTCGGGCGGGCCTTCTCCGGTGCCGCGATCGAGTTGGCTCTGGCGTCCTATCCCGGCTTCCACGTCACCGCCCCGCCTGGTGACGCAACGCCGTACGGGGTGTTCACCGCGGCGTACGTGCCGGCGCCGGAGGTACCGCACGTCGCTGTCCACGCCGATGGCGAGCGGGTCCCGATCGCGCCGGCCTGGGATACCCGAGAGCTCGAGGACGTCGAAGCGCCGACCCTGCCGTTGCCACCTCCGTCCGGCCCGACCCGGCGGGCGGGGCTGGGTGCGATCGCCGGCGCGCGTAGCGGCGACAAGGGCGGCTCGGCGAACGTCGGTGTCTGGGCTCGGACGGACGCGGCCTGGGCCTGGCTCGCGTCGTTCCTGACGGTCGAGGAGTTCCAGCGGCTGCTGCCGGAAACCGCGACGCTGCCGGTCACCCGGCACGTCCTGCCCAACCTGCGGGCGCTGAACTTCGTGGTGTCCGATCTGCTCGGCGAGGGCGTCGCCTCCAATGCCCGACACGACCCACAGGCCAAAGCGATCGGCGAATGGTTGCGGTCGCGCGTGGTCGAGATCCCCGAGGCGGTCTTCGAATGACCGACCCGTTTGGTACTCCGGAGCGCGAGGCGCTGCGCGACACCGTGCGCCGCTTCGTCCGCACCGACGTCCGGCCCTATCAAGACGCGTGGGAGCGAGCGGGCGAACTGCCGCGCTCGCTGCACGAGAAGGCGGGCGCGCTCGGCCTGATCGGAGTCAGCTACCCCGAGGCCGTCGGCGGCGGTGGTGGCGACGCCATCGACGGGCTCGTCCTCGCCGAAGAGATCCACTACGCGGGCGCGGCCAGCGGAGTGTTCGCGTCGCTGTTCACGTCGGGCATCTCGCTGCCACACCTGGTCGCGGCCGGCGATGAAGCGCAGGTCGAGAAGTGGGTCCGGCCGACGATCGAGGGCATGAAGATCGGCTCGCTGGCGATCACCGAGCCGGACGGCGGCTCGGACGTGGCCAACCTGCGCACCACGGCCAAGCGGGACGGCGACGAATACGTCCTGAACGGCGCCAAGACGTACATCACGTCCGGGGTGCGGGCGGACTTCGTCGTCACGGCGGCGCGCACCGGTGATGCCGGCGCGCACGGCATCTCGCTGATCGTCGTCGAGAAGGGCACGCCCGGCTTCACCGTGTCCCGCAAGCTGGAGAAGATGGGCTGGCTGTGTTCGGACACGGCCGAGCTGTCCTACGCCGACGTGCGGGTGCCGGCGGCCAACCTCGTCGGGGTCGAGAACACCGGCTTCATCCAGATCGCGCAGAACTTCGTGTCCGAGCGGATCGGGCTCGCCGTGCAGTCCTACGCGTGCGCGCAGCGGTCGCTGGATGTCACCGTGGAGTGGTGCCGGATGCGCGAGACGTTCGGACGCCCGCTGATCAGCCGCCAGCCGGTGCAGAACACGCTCGCCGAGATGGCGCGACGGGTCGAGGTGGCGCGGGTGTACACGCGGTCGGTGGCGCTACGGGCCGCCGCGGGCGAGACGAACCTGGTCACCGAGGCGTGCTTCGCGAAGAACACCGCGGACGAGGCGGGCCTGTGGGTGGTCGACCAAGCGGTCCAGCTGCACGGCGGGATGGGGTACATGCGCGAGTCCGAGGTCGAGCGGCAGTACCGCGACATGCGCATCATGGGGATTGGCGGCGGGACGACCGAGATCCTGACCGGCCTCACCGCGAAGACATTGGGGTACACGCGATGAGTTGGTTTGCACTCACCGGCGTCGCTATCGCGCGCCGAAACGCGCAGATAGCGACGGGGGCGGGTGCAAACCGATGAGCGACGCGGGGGGAGCGAACCAGGGGCACCGCCGGAACGGAGTCGCTCGACGAGCGAAGCGAGGCCACGCATGACCGTTCTCAAGACGGCGGTGGATCCGTCCTCGCCCGAGTACGCCGCCAATCGCGCCGCGCTGCTAGCACAGATCGCGACCGTCGACGCCGAGCACGCCAAGGCGGTCGCGGGCGGCGGCCAGAAGTACGTCGACCGTCACCACAAGCGCGGCAAGCTGCTCGTCCGGGAACGCATCGAGTTGCTGATCGACCCCGGCTCGCACTTCCTCGAGCTGTCGCCCCTGGCGGCCTGGGGTTCGGACTACACCGTCGGCGCGAGCGTGGTCACCGGCATCGGGATCGTCAACGGCGTCGAGTGCATGATCAACGGCAGCGATCCGACGATCCGCGGCGGCGCGTCCAACCCGTGGACCTTGAAGAAGACGCTGCGCGCCGGCGAGATCGCGCTGCAGAACCGGCTCCCGGTGATCGGTCTGACCGAGTCCGGCGGCGCCGACCTGCCCACGCAGAAGGAGATCTTCATCCCGGGCGGGCAAGTCTTCCGCGATCTCACTCGGCTGTCGGCGGCCGGCATTCCGTCGATCTCGCTGGTCTTCGGCAACTCGACCGCCGGCGGCGCGTACATCCCCGGCATGAGCGACTTCGTGGTGATGGTCAAGGAACGGGCCAAGGTGTTCCTGGCCGGTCCGCCGCTGGTGAAGATGGCGACGGGCGAGGAGTCCGACGACGAGTCGCTCGGTGGCGCCGACATGCATGCGCGCCGGTCCGGGCTCGCCGACTACTTCGCCCAGGACGAGCAGGACGCTATCCGCATCGGCCGGCAGATCGTCGCCCGGTTGAACTGGCACAAGCAGGGCCCGTCCCCGAAACCGGATCCCGCGCCGCCGCTCTACGACGAAGAGGATCTGCTCGGGCTCGTCCCCGCAGACCTGAAGGTGCCCTTCGACCCGCGCGAGGTGATCGCCCGGCTCGTCGACGGCTCGGACTTCGACGAGTTCAAGCCGCTCTACGGTTCGTCGCTGGTGACCGGCTGGGCATCGCTGCACGGCTATCCGATCGGCATCCTCGCCAACGCCCGCGGGGTGCTGTTCAGCGAGGAGGCGCAGAAGGCGGCGCAGTTCATCCAGCTCGCCAATCGCGCCGATACCCCGCTGCTGTTCCTGCAGAACACCACCGGCTACATGGTCGGCAAGGAGTACGAGCAGGGCGGCATCATCAAGCACGGGGCGTTGATGATCAACGCGGTATCCAACTCGAAAGTGCCGCATCTGACGGTGACGATGGGCGCCTCGTACGGCGCCGGCAACTACGGCATGTGCGGGCGCGCCTACGGACCGCGGTTCCTGTTCACCTGGCCGAATGCGAAGTCGGCGGTGATGGGTCCGGCGCAGCTTGCGGGTGTGATGACGATAGTCGCGCGGCAGGCCGCCGAGGCGCGTGGTCAGGCCTTCGACGAGGACGGCGCCGCGCAGATGGGCGCGTACGTAGAGGCGCAGATCGAGGAGCAGTCGTTGGCCCCGTTCCTGTCCGGAATGCTCTACGACGACGGCATCATCGACCCGCGAGACACCCGCACCGTGCTCGGCATTGCGTTGTCGGCAGTGCATACCGCGCCCGTGGCCGGCGCGAATGGATACGGGGTGTTCCGACTGTGATCAACTCCGTCCTCGTCGCGAACCGGGGCGAGATCGCGCGGCGCATCTTCCGCTCCTGCCGTGACCTCGGTGTCGGCACGGTGGCCGTCTTCTCCGATGCTGACGCCGACGCCCCGCACGCCCGCGAGGCCGACGCCGCGGTGCGCCTGCCGGGCAGCACCCCGGCCGAGACCTACTTGCGGGCCGACCTGCTCATCGCGGCCGCGCGCAAGGCCGGCGCGGACGCCGTCCATCCCGGCTACGGCTTCCTGTCGGAGAACGCGGCGTTCGCGCGTGCGGTCATCGACGCCGGCCTGACGTGGATCGGCCCGCCCGCGGATGCGATCGAGTCGATGGGCAGCAAGATCGAGTCCAAGCGCATGATGGCGGCAGCCGGCGTCGCCGTACTCGCCGAGCTCGATCCGGCGAGCGTGCGCCAGGCCGACCTGCCCGTCCTGATCAAGGCCTCGGCCGGCGGCGGTGGACGGGGCATGCGCATCGTCCGCGCCCTCGCCGATCTCGACCGCGAGATCGAGGCGGCGAGCGCCGAAGCAGCGAGCGCGTTCGGCGACCCGACCGTCTTCTGCGAGCCCTACCTCGCCACCGGCCGGCACATCGAGGTGCAGGTCATGGCCGACCAGCACGGCACCGTGTGGGCCGTGGGCGAGCGAGAGTGCTCCATCCAGCGACGCCATCAGAAGGTCGTCGAAGAGGCACCCTCGCCGCTCGTCGAACGCGTCGACGGTATGCGCAAGGAACTCTTCGACGCCGCTCGCGCAGC
>JAOPVG010000093.1 GCA_025966255.1 Jatrophihabitans sp. | reverse complement strand
TGTTCGCCCGCGAATTCGGGGTCAACAAGACCCTGGCTGGCGCGGTGGTCAGCGCTTTTGCCCTGATGCGTCTGCTCATGGCGCCCTTCGTGGGCCGCCTGGTCAACGCCTTCGGCGAGCGGGTGCTGCTCGCCACCGGGATCGGCGTGGTCGCAGTCTCCAGCGCGCTCGCCGGCCTGGCCCAGACGTACTGGCAGCTGCTCGTCCTGCGCGGGATCGGCGGCGTCGGCTCGATCATGTTCAGCGTCAGTGCAGCCAGCCTGCTCGTGCGGGTCACGCCGGACCATCTGCGCGGCCGGGCCCAGGGCGTGTGGGCCGGCGCCTTCCTCATCGGCATGATCGCCGGGCCGGCAGTGGGCACGGTGGCCACGTTTTCGCTGCGGGCACCGTTCTTCCTCTACGCGGGCACGCTGGTGATCGCCGGGGTGCTCGGCCTCGGATCGCTGCGGCACAGCGAGCTCGCCGCCCGCAGCTCAGTGCGCGAGGCGCCGATCACGCTGGCCACGGCATTGCGCAATCGCGCCTACCTCGCCGCGCTCGCCGCGTCCTTCGCCGGCGACTTCTCCCTGGTCGGGGCCCGAGCGGCGATCGTGCCGCAGTTCGTCACCGACCGGCTGCACCTCGGCGCGGGCTGGGCCTACGCCGCGTTCCTGGTGGTGAGCCTGGTCAGCGGCGCCCTGCTGCTGCCGCTGGGCCGGATTGCCGACACCCGCGGGCGCCGTCCCGTGATCGTGGTCGGACTGTTCGTCGGGGCCGCGGGCTTCGTCCTGCTCCCCACGCTGCCGTTCGCGGTCGGACTTATTGCGGCCACCGTCCTGCTCGGTGTCGCGGGAGCCGCGGATTCGGTGGCGCCGGGAGCGGTGATGGGCGACGTCGTCGCCGGGCGCGGCGGCACAGTGGTCGCGGTGTTCCAGATGTCCGGGGACCTCGGCGCCGTGCTCGGACCGGTCGTCACGGGCTGGATCGCCGATGGCGCCGGCTACGGCGCCGCGTTCGCGGTGAGCGCGGCCGTCTGCGCCCTTCCGATTCTGGTCGTCGCGGCGGCTCCGGAGACCCTGCGCCGCGCGCCGGCCGGCTCCGCTGTCCCAATTGCTTCCGACGCGTCTTAGCTCGAGGGGGCGTCGGGCTCCCCGATGTGATGGGACGGCGCTTTGTCGCCGTGACACAGCCAACTGCGCCACTCGGCCCGGAGGGAGGATTGGCCCCAGTGGGCTGATAATCTCTAGGGGTCCGATGGACATACTTGACTCGATCAGCTTACTTCGAAAGCAGGCCTGGATGACGATGACCCTTGCTCGCTCGCGCCGAGTCGGTGCGGCGCTCGCCGCGACGATTGCCGCCGCCGTCGGGGTCAGCGCGTGCTCGAGTTCCGCTTCGTCGAAGAGCACCATCAATCTGGTCGCCTACTCGGTGCCCAAGCCCGCTTACGACGCACTGTCGGCGGCGTTCGAGCAGACCAGCGCCGGCAAGAACGTCAGCTTCAGGACGTCATATGGCCCGAGCGGTACGCAGAGCAAGAACGTCCTCGGCGGGCAGAAGGCCGACTACGTCGGCTTCTCCGTCGAGCCCGACCTGACCAAGCTCGTCCCATCCAAGGTCGACGCCAGTTGGAACAGCGGCCCCACCAAGGGTCTGGTGTCCAACTCGGTCGTGGTCATCGTCGTACGCAAGGGCAACCCGCTGCACATCACCGGTTGGGCCGACCTGATCAAGCCCGGCGTCAAGATCGTCACCCCCGACCCCGCGTCGTCGGGATCGGCGAAGTGGAACATCCTCGCCGCCTACTCGCAGGTCCTCAAGCAGAACGGCACCGCCGCCCAGGCCGCCGACTACCTGAAGAAGTTCTTCGCCAACGTCACCAGCCGCGCCTCGAGCGGTTCGATCGCCACGCAGCAGTTCACGTCAGGCACCGGGAACGTCCTGATCTCCTACGAGGACGAGGCTATCGCGGCGAAGCAGGCCGGCAAGTCCGTCGACTACATCGTCCCGGATCAGACGATCCTCATCGAGAACCCGGCCGCGGTCACCAAGCAAGCCTCCCAGCCAGCAAAGGACTTCCTGACATTCGTGAAGAGCGAGAAGGGTCAGGAGATCTTCGCCAGCAAGGGATTCCGCCCGGTGCTGGCCGGCGCCAAGGTCGGCACGGTCAACGGGGCCAACGATCCCGGCAACCCGTTCCCGCAGGTCAAGCAGCTCACCACGGTGGCCGATCTCGGCGGCTGGAAGGTCGTGAACGACAAGTTCTTCGGCGACAACGGGATCGTCACCAAGATCGAAGCCGGTTGATCTGGCTGGTCGGACTGGACGCGCGCTCGTGACCGCTCAACTCGACGAGGCGCCGGTGGCTGACGCCTCCGGCGCCGGCGTCGCGTCCACCCGGAGCACCAAGGTGAAGAAGGGCCTCCCGCTTGGCAGCGCCTCGGCCTCCAGCCTCGGTGTGATCGTCCTCTGGATGAGCCTGCTGGTGCTGCTGCCGCTCGCTGCGGTACTCGGCAAGGCGTTCGGCAGCGGCTGGCACGGTTTCACTGCCGCGGTCACGCAACCGGCAACGGCATCGGCGATCAAGCTGACCGTCGTGCTCGCAGTTCTGGTGGCGATCGTCAACTGCGTCATGGGCACGCTCGTGGCCTGGGTCCTGGTCAGGGAGCGCTTCCGGGGGTCGTCGCTGCTCGAGTTCGTCATTGACATCCCGTTCGCCCTGCCGACCATCGTCGCCGGGCTGGTCATGCTTGCGCTCTACGGCGGCGACCACCCGTTCGGCCCCTATCTCGTGGGGACCCGAACCGGGCTGTTCGTCACGCTCCTGTTCGTGACGCTGCCGTTCACGGTTCGCACCGTGCAACCCGTGCTGCTCGACCTCGACCGCGACGCCGAGCAGGCGGCCGCATCACTCGGGGCGTCGGCGCCGTCGGTGTTCCGGCGGATCGTGCTACCGCAGGTCCTGCCCGCGATGGCCTCCGGCGCCGCGTTGTCCTTCGCCCGGGCACTGGGCGAGTACGGCTCGATCGTGCTGATCTCCAGCAACCTGCCGTTCAAGACCGAGATCGCTTCATCGATCATCTACGGCAAGCTGCAGGACGCCGACCACCCGGCCCGATCGACCCAGCAGGCGGCGGCCATCGCCGCGATCCTGCTCCTCGCCAGCGCCATCGTCCTGGTCATCCTCGATCTGCTCCAGCGTCGGGTGGCCCGTCGTGGCTGACCTCGCGCTCACGCCCGTCGGGGCCCCTGCGGTCACGCCGTCGCCGGCGCGGCGCCGCGAGCGGATCACCGCGACGTCGGTGGGGCTGCGCACCGCGGCGATCGCCTACGTCGGCATCCTGGTCCTGCTGCCGTTGGCGCTCCTGGTCTACCGGACGTTCCAGCCCGGCCTGACCGAGTTCTTCAACGCTCTCTCCGATCCCTACGCGGTGCACGCCTTCCAGGTCACGGCCGTGGTCGCCGGCTCAGCGTTGGCCATCGACACCGTGTTCGGCGTCGCGGTCGCGATCCTGCTCGCGCGTTACCGCTTCCCGGGCCGGCGTCTGCTCAGCGCGTTCATCGACCTGCCCGTGGCGGTGTCGCCGATCGTCGTCGGGCTCGCGCTCCTGCTCGTGTACGGGCCGACCGGGTGGTTCGGCCCGTATCTCGAATCGCACGGGGTAATGGTGATCGCGGCCAAGCCGGGCATGGTGCTCGCAACGGCGTTCGTCGCGCTGCCGCTCGTCGCCCGGGCCGTGGTGCCGGTACTCGAGCAAGCCGGCCTCGAGCAGGAGCAGGCGGCCGCGTCGTTGGGGGCGAATGCCTATACGCGCTTCGTGCGCATCACCTTGCCGACGATCCGGGCCGCCCTCGCCTACGGGGTCGTGCTCACAGTCGCGCGCTGCATCGGTGAGTACGGTGCCGTGCTCGTCGTGTCCGGCAACATCCAGGGCACGACCGAGACCGCTGCGTTGCGGGTGGGCAACCTCATCGAGACCGACCTGAACAACAACGCCGCCTATGCGGTTGCCTTCGTGCTGGTGGTCATCGCGGTCGCGGCGATTCTCATCGGCGCGTTCATCCGCCGCAGGAAGAGGATCTGATGGGCATCGAAGCACGCGGGATCGGCAAGCGCTTCGGCGACTTCGTCGCGCTCGAGAACATCGATCTGACCGTGCGGACAGGTGCCCTCACGGCGCTGCTCGGGCCGAGCGGCGGCGGCAAATCGACCCTGCTGCGGATCATCGCCGGCCTCGAGAAGGCCGACAGCGGCACCGTGGGGATCGACGGGCGGGACGCGACCTCCCTGCCGCCGCGCCGCCGCGATGTCGGCTTCGTGTTCCAGCACTACGCCGCCTTCACCCATCTGTCGGTGTACCGCAACGTCGCCTTCGGCCTCGAGATCCGCAAGCGGCCCAAGGACGAGATCCGCAAGCGGGTCCACGAACTGCTCGAACTCGTGCACCTCGAGCAGTTCGCCGACCGGCTGCCGGCCCAGCTCTCCGGCGGCCAGCGTCAGCGCATGGCGCTCGCCCGGGCGCTCGCCGTGGAACCCAAGGTGCTGCTGCTCGACGAGCCCTTCGGCGCCCTCGACGCCAAGGTACGCAAGGAGTTGCGGGATTGGCTGCGGCGCCTGCACGACGAAGTGCACGTGACCACGCTGTTCGTCACCCACGACCAAGAAGAGGCGCTCGAGGTCTCCGACGAGATCGTCGTGATCAACCACGGTCGGATCGAGCAGATCGGCAGCCCGGACGAGCTGTACGACAAGCCGATCAACGACTTCGTGATGTCCTTCCTCGGTCCGGTGACGACGCTCGACGGGCGGCTCGTCCGGCCGCACGACATCGAGATCTTCACCGCACCCGTGCCGGATGCGATCCCAGCCGAGGTGACCCGGCTGCAACGGGTCGGGTTCGAGGTCCGGGCCGAGATGAGCACACCGGGCGGCGACGAGGACGGCACCTGGGTTCAGCTGACCCGCGGCCAGAGCGAGTCGATCAGCCTCGACGAGGGTTCCCGGGTCTGGCTGTTACCGGCGCCGAACAGCACCAGCATCGCCGTTCCCACCTGATCGTCCGGCCGATCTCGGCGCGCCTGGTGAGCCGACCAGCGTGCACTTTGCGAGGATGAGGCGTGCAGATCTCGGCAAAGACGGATTACGCGGTGCGTGCCCTGCTCAGTCTGGCTGCCCGGGAGCCGGATCTCGTCAAGATCGACACGATCGTCAGTGAGCAGGGTCTGCCCCGCAAATTCGTTGAGGCGATCCTCGGCGAGTTGCGCCGGGCCGGACTTGTGCGCAGCCAACGCGGGGCCGAAGGCGGTTACGCGCTGGCCCGGCCGGCCCGCGAGATCACGCTCGGGTCAGTCCTGCGGGCGGTCGACGGGCCGTTGGCTGAGGTCCGGGGCCTGCGCCCGCACGAAACCACTTACGCCGGCGTCGCCGAGCATCTTCCCGAGGTGTGGGTGGCCGTCCGGGCCAGCCTGCGCCGCGTGCTCGACGAGACCACGCTCGCCCAGGTGCTCTCGGGTGCGTTGCCGGCCCACGTGAAGCGGCTGAACGAGGCACCGGACGCCTGGCTGCCGCGCTGATCCAGTGACCTGATGCGGCTCGAACTCGTCCAGGGCGACATCACCGAGCAGCGGGTCGATGCGATCGTCAACGCCGCCAACTCCTCGCTGCTCGGCGGAGGCGGGGTCGACGGAGCGATCCACCGGCGCGGCGGTCCGGCCATCCTGGCCGAATGCCGCGAGCTGAGGCGCGTGACCTATCGGGACGGGCTGCCCGTCGGCGAGGCGGTCGCCACGACCGCTGGAGATCTTCCCGCGCGCTGGGTGATCCACACCGTCGGACCGATCCACGGCCGCGGCGACAGTGAGCAGCTCCGCTCGTGTTACCGAAACAGTTTGCGTGTGGCCACCGAACTCGGCGCCGACACGGTCGCTTTTCCGCTCATTTCAGCCGGCGCGTACCGGTGGCCGATCGAGGACGCGCTCCGGCAGGCAGTGGAGACGATCCGCGCCGCCCCGAACGAGGGGACGGCCCGTCTGGTCGTTCTCGGCCGCAGCCGCATCTACAAACAGGCCGAGCGACTCCTCGGCGAATGAGGTGTTCGTGGGCGTGGCCCAGTGTTGATCGCGGGCGTACGGTTGGCCCACCGCGATCTGTGAACCAGAGAAGGAACCGATCATGGGAAACATCGGTCCGTCCCGGCAACGCTTCGAAGTCCTTCCGGGACCTGCATTCGGGATTGACGAAGCCGACTTCTGGACCGCGCGGCCGCGGATGACCGTGCCGGCGCCCGAGCCGATGCCGGTCCCGCAGCCGGAGCCCACTCCGGAGCCCAGCCCGGTACCGACACCCGACCCCGTGCCCGGACCGCCGACCGACCGGACGTAGCCATGGGCGAGTTCTCGGGCACCGAGCCGCTCGTCGGCGAGATCGTCGGCCTGCGCACGTTCCGCGTCGACGACTCCGGGATGCTGCTGCCGCTGTACTCCAACGGCGCCTGGTACGACGGCCCCAACACGGCAACCTGCGCGCCGCCCACCGGCGACCATCACCGCAGCGCGCATCCGGTGCCGTCCGACGACTGCGAGTGCGGCTTCTACGCCTACGGCACCACTGACGCCGCGAAGCAGAACCGGCACACGCGTTACGTCCAGGCGGTCGTGTCCTGCTGGGGTGGCGTCGTCGCCGGCACGCAGGGGATCCGCGCCCAGCACGCCCGCATCGACGCGATCTGGTTGCACCCGAAGGCCTCGAAGTCGGTGCGCAGCCGCGTCGCCAGCCGCTACCCGTCGGCGCGGATGTACACCGATGCCGACGCCATGGTCGGCGAGCACCCGCTGTCCGCGCTGCCCTGCTACGACCGACCCCGGCCGCTACCCGCTGCGGCCAAGGTCGCGGCCGTAGTCGGCCTGGCGGCTCTGCTGGCCTTGGGCCTGCTTCCTGAGGGCGTGTTGCATCGCACCGATCTGCTCTGGGATCTGTGGGTCGTCGTCACCGCCGCCGTCGTCGCCCTCACCGCGTGGCTGGTCGTCGGGGCGCACGGCGCGGGGCACCTCGCCGCGGCCTTCGTGATGGCCGGCGTGCTTGCCTGGCTGGTGGCGCCGGTGTGCGGGGTGTCGGGCTGGTTGCTCCGGCTGCCGCTCCTGCGCGGGCTTGCCGTCGTGGGGGGCGGCTATCTGCTGACACTGCGCCCGCACTACTTCCCCATCGTCAAGACCCCGCACGAGCGCGCGTTCTGCGGAGTCCGCCCGTAGCCCGCGACACCGGTACGTCCCGACCGCCGACCCGCTGTCCGTAGGATCGCGGAATGACCTCTTCGCGCGCCGCCCGTCCACTGGCGCGGGCCAGCACGCGACGCCTCGATGCCGCGACCGGCGGCGGCGTCATCACCCGCACCGTCCTGCCCGGCGGTCTCCGGATCGTCACCGAGGCCATGCCCGGTGTCCGGAGCGCGAGCGTCGGCGTCTGGGTGCCCGTCGGCTCGCGCGACGAATCGCCGTCGCTCGCGGGCACCAGCCACTTCCTCGAACACCTGCTGTTCAAGGGCACCGCCACTCGCTCCGCCCTGGACATCGCCAGCACGATGGACGCTGTCGGCGGCGAGTTCAACGCGTTCACCGAGAAGGAGCACACCTGCTTCTACGCCACGGTGCTCGACCGCGATCTCGGCCTCGCGCTCGACATCGTCAGCGATGTGGTGCTGAACGCGACGATCACCGCGCAGGACATCGACGTCGAGCGCGGCGTCGTGCTGGAAGAGATCGCGATGCGCGACGACGACCCCGGCGATCTCGTGCACGACGAGTTCGCCGCCGCCCTGTTCGGTCCGGCGCCGCTCGGCCGTCCGGTCCTCGGCACCGAGGACTCGATCCGCACGCTCTCCCGCCGCCAGATCGCGGGCTACTACAAGCGCCGCTACACACCCGACGCGATGGTCGTGTCCGTGGCCGGCAACGTCGACCACGCCGAGGTCGTGCGCCTCGTGCGCCGCGCCTTCGACGGACGCCTCGACCCCGCCTTGCCGTCGCAGGAGCCGCGGCCGGCCGCGTCCGGCCCGCAGACCGCTGGTGTACCGGCGAAGGATGTCGCGGTGGTCCAGGACGACACCGAGCAGGCCAACCTGGTCGTCGGCTGTTACGGCATGTCGCGGCACGACCCGCGCCGCTACGCCCTCGGCGTGCTCTCGGCCGCCCTCGGCGGCGGCATGAGCTCGCGACTGTTCCAACGGGTCCGGGAGGAACGGGGCCTCGCGTACTCGGTGTACTCGTTCAGCAGCGGGTATGCCGACGCCGGTCAGTTCGGCGTCTACGCCGGCTGCCAACCGGGTAAGGCCGACGAAGTGCTGTCGCTGATGGTCGCCGAGATCGACTCCGTCGCCGCCGGGACGCTCACCGCCGCCGAGATCGACCGCGGCAAGGGGCAGATGCGCGGCGGCATCGTGCTCGGGCTCGAGGATGCCTCCTCCCGGATGACGCGCATCGGCAAGAGCGAGGTCGCGTACGGCGACATCATCGGCCTGGACGACGTACTCGCGCGCATCGACGCCGTCACGCCGGATGATGTTGCCGAGGCGGCCGCGGACGTGCTGGGTCGTAGGCGCTGCCTAACTGTGGTGGGTCCGTTCGGCGAGCACGACTTCGACGGCGCAGTCTGAGAGCGGGAGCGAAACCATGACCGAGCCGATCCGTGTCGGTGTGCTGGGTGCCCGTGGACGGATGGGGCAGCAGGTGTGCAAGGCGCTCGACGCCGCGAAGGACCTCGAGCTCGTCGCCATGGTCGATGCCGGTGACTGGCTGTTCAGCGTGGCCGACGCCGATTCGCAGGTGCTGGTGGACTTCACGCATCCCGACGTCGTCATGGACAACATCCGCTTCGCGATCGACCAGGGCATCCACGCCGTGGTCGGCACCACTGGCTTCACGGCCGAACGACTGGACACGGTACGGACGTGGCTCGCGGACGCGCCCACCGTCGGCGTCATGGTCGTGCCCAACTTCGGCATCGGGGCCGTGCTGTCGATGAAGTTCGCGCAAGTCGCGGCGCGCTACTACGACTCGGCCGAGGTGATCGAACTACACCACCCCGGGAAGGCGGACGCCCCGAGCGGCACCGCGGTACGGACGGCCGAGCTGATCGCGGCCGCGCGCGCCGACGCGGGCCTGGGTGCCAGTCCGGACGCCACCACGCAGGCGCGGGACGGCGCCCGCGGCGCCGACGTCGAGGGCGTGCACGTGCACGCGCTCCGCGTGGCCGGCATGGTGGCGCATCAGGAGATCATCTTCGGTGCCGACGGCGAGACGCTGACCATCCGTCACGATTCGCTCGATCGCGTCTCCTTCATGCCCGGCGTGCTGCTCGCCGTGCGCGGGGTGGCCGCTCGTCCGGGACTGACCGTGGGGCTGGAATCGCTGCTCGACCTGTAGGACCACAGTCACCGGAGATCCGGCCGCCGCGATGAGCCTGCCCGACATCCTCGCGCCCGGGTTGCGGGTCGTGATCGTCGGCACCATCGCCGCCTGGGATCGCGCCGCGCTCGAGCATTACTACGGCGGTGCCGGCAACTCGTTCTGGCTGCTGCTGCACGAGAGCGGCCTGACGGCGCGCCGGCTCGCGCCCGAGGACGACCACGAGCTACCCGCCTTCGGGATCGGCCTTACCGACCTGATCCGCACCGAACCGTCCGCGCCCGGGGAGCCGCCCCGATTCGACGTGCCCCGGTTTCTCGCCAAGATCCGCAGCGCCGATCCGGGTGCGGTGGCCTTCGTCAGCAAGACCGCGGCGTCGTCCTACGCGCGGGCCGCTGGTGAACGCGCGCCGCAGGGCTTCGGCGAGCTGTCGTGGAGTGTCGCGGGCCGCCCGGCGTTCGTGCTGCCCGGACCGTCTGGTGCGAACAACGGCATGCCGTTGCCGTTGCGGATCGCGCTGTGGCGCGACCTCATGGACTTCCTGGAGATCGTCGCCTGACGCGCGGCGGGGCTACTCGTGATGCGGGCCGACGTGGGTGTCCAGCCAGGCAATCAGCGGGGTCATCTTGCGCCAGATCTTGACGATCTCCGGTTGCGTGCGCTTCGTCTGCAACCAGTCCGGGCAGCCGACGTCGCGACGAGCGGCGAGCGACTTGTACCGGAGCAGGTCGCCGCGCGGATGATCCTTGTCGAAGCCGGCGGGCACCCGGGTCAACGTGTCTGCGCCGAGTTCGAACTTCGCCCGGTTCAGACCGAGGAGCACGCGTCCCAAGGCCGCTCCGGCCACGTCGTCAGCCACCGCTCGGCGGTAGCGCGTGATCTGGGGCGACGACATGCGCCAGTACCCGCCGCCGAGGAACAGACCGGCAGCCGATACCTGTAGGTAGAGGTGGGAGTCCTCGAACCAGACGCCTTGATGAGTCTTGTACGGAGTCTTGTCGCGGGCGAAGCGCACATCCCGGTATGGGCGGAACAGCTTCGGTGTCCCGAACTCAGGCGCCAGCGCCGCGCACAGCGCTTCGAGCGGTGCCTTGACCGAGTCGTCGTAGACCTGCTTGTGCGCCGTCCAGAACGCCTTCGTATTGTCGGCTTCGAGGTCCTCGTAGAAATCGAGGGCTGCGATCGGGATACCGGTGAACGTCACGTGGTCTCCTCCGCCGTGAGCACGGTGTGCAGCCGGATCTCGCGCAGTTCGCCCGCCCCGGTGTCGAGGGCGCGCACCAGGCCGTCCGGGGCCCAGCCGGCCGAGGTCAAGAAGTCGCGCGAGGCGGTGTCGGCCTCCGGTATCCAGGCCACTGCCCGGGTCATGCCGTCCTGACGCGCGTGGTCGACGGCGGCGGCGAGCAGTCGCGATCCGTGCCCGCGCCGCCCCCACCGCGGTTCGACGAGCATCGGCGCGATCGCGATGGTCGTGGCCGGTTCGGGATCGTCGGGCTCGAGATCGTCGGTCGGGCCGAAGGCGACGAACCCGACCCGCCACTCCGCCTCCATCGCCACGAGCAGGTGAT
This sequence comes from Jatrophihabitans sp., assembly GCA_025966255.1. Classification (GTDB taxonomy): domain Bacteria; phylum Actinomycetota; class Actinomycetes; order Mycobacteriales; family Jatrophihabitantaceae; genus Jatrophihabitans. The sequence goes on along the minus strand of JAOPVG010000093.1, from coordinate 1,619 downwards.
GACGCGCGGACGGGCGCTCGGTGATCGCGGCGGTCCACACCGCCTCGGCGTCGGCGGCCGACAGCCCGTCCAGCACCGCAGCCGGGAGGATCTCCGCATACGCGGTGCGCCAGGTGTCGATCTGGATCCGCGCGATCTCGGCGGCGTCGTCGGGACGGGCGGGACGCACGCTGACATCGGCCATGCACCGACCCTAATGACGGCTCAGATCGCCATGGCCGGCGCCCGGGTGTCCTCGATGTCCGGCGCCTCGCGGGTCGCAGTAGCGAGCACGTGGGCGCCGACGGCGAGGATCGCGCCGAGCACGATCATGGTGACGCCGGCCCCGGTGTAGTTGTTCGGGCTGATCTCGAAGACGATCAGGACGACGCCCACGAGCAGAGCGGCGCTCCAGGCCCAGGTGGTGAAGCGACGCCCGAAGTACCCGCCGTACGAACCCAGCGCCGTGCCCAGGACGACCAGCAGGACGCCGGTGCCGGCCAGACCGAAACTACGTGCGAGCGCGAGCACGCCGGTGAGGGTGACGACGAAGCCCGCGACCACGAGCGCCACGGCGGCACCGCTGCGGCCGCGCTTGTCGAGGAAGGCCGCGGTCGCGTAGTAGATCAGGCCGAACACCAGGCTGACCGCGCCCAGGTTGTCGGTGCTCGAGCCGCCAGTCGTGAGACCGCCGTTGTTCACCGTCGAGGCCGCGGACTGCAGCACCGCGTTGCCGGCTGCCTTGTAACCCACGTAGCCCGCGAAGTTGAGGGCGGCCAGAGCGAGATAGAAGGCGCGGCCACGGGCACCCGGGACGGCGAAATAGCTGATCAACCACGCCATGATCGAGACGAGGTACACCGCATCGAGGTTGATCGGGAACCGCCCGGAGAAGATGCCCCCCACATCCAGCGTCAGGAAGGCCAGCGTCAGCGGGATGCCGGCCGCGCCGGCTACCGCTCCGGCGGTCGCCAGCGGGCCGCGACGGCGGATGATCACCAGGGCGTAACCGACCACGGCAATCACCAGTGAGAGCCCGGCACCGAGGAAGCGACGCCCTTCGCCGTGCGTCGACGGTGAACCGCTGCCGGTGAAGTTGATGTCCAGGCCGGCGGCGAAATAGCCGCCGGACCACACCAGGATTCCGACGATGGCCAGTAGCGCGCCGGCCGCGGCCAGCGAGATGGTGAAGCGCGGCTCGGGCCGGCGCACCAGTCGCGCGCCCAGCCGGGCCGTGAGGTTCAAGCCGGGAGCAGCCGGTGCCGCCGGCGGATATGCGCCGGGCGGGTAGCCCGATTGGTCGTAGCCGCCATCGGGATAACCACCCTGGGGATAGCCGCCCTGCGCGTACCCACCCGGCTGGCCATAGCCGCCCCGCGCGTGCTGCTGCGGGTACGACGCCGCCGGGGGACCGGGGGTGGGGCGCGGATGGCCGCTGCCGGGCGGCGGGAAGCTCGGCCGGCCGGACGTCCAGGGCTCGTCCGACGGAGGGGGCGGCTGGGTCATGCGCGGAAGCCTAATGGGGCCACACCGCCTGGTCTTGGGTCAGAGTGGTGTCCAAGTCCGCCGATGGGTGAACACTGCTGAAGCCTGGCCTTCGAGGTCTAGATCTAGATCGTGTCCCTGTCGGTGAACGAGGA
>JAOPVG010000070.1 GCA_025966255.1 Jatrophihabitans sp. | reverse complement strand
AGCACGCGGGCTCGGCATCGGGCGTGCTGTCGACGGCGCAGCAGGTCGGGGGAGCGTTGGGCGTCGCGATAACGGGTGCAGTCTTCTTCGGGTCAGGGGCTGTGGTGCCGGCCTTCACCTCGTGCCTGTGGGTGCTGGTCGGGCTGGCCGCCGCTACCGCAGTCCTGGCCCAGCTGCTTCGGACGCCCCGCCGCTGACGAGTTGTCCGCGCTTCGTCCGGCTATGACGCCGCGCGGACGTCTCACGTCGGGTTAGCATTGTCTACTCGACACATGGACAAAGGTGGCTTAGATGAGTCTGCCCGACTTTCTCGTCATCGGAGCGCCCAAGGCGGGCTCCACCGCCCTTCACGTCGCGCTCGAGCAGCACCCGCAGCTCTTCCTGTCCGATCCCAAGGAACCGAAGTACTTCCTGACCGACGGGTTGCGGCCGCGGCGCGTGCACCAGCGGGGTCCCGGCGACGCACACAGCGCGCGGGAGTGGATCTGGCAGCGGGATCGCTATGAGCAGCTCTTCGACGCCGCACCACCCGGCACGCTGCGCGGGGAAAGCACCCCGTTCTACCTGTGGAGCAAGGACGCGCATCGACGTATCGCCGCCACGATCCCGCAGGCGAAGTTGATCGCCGTCATCCGCGATCCCGTCGACCGCGCCTATTCCAACTGGACACATCTGCGCTCGGACGGCCTGGAGCCCGAGAGTGACTTCCGCGTCGCCTGCGACCTCGAGGAGCGTCGGAGCCGAGCCGGCTGGGCACCGTTCTGGCGCTACCTGGAACTCGGGCGCTACGGAGAGCAACTCGCTCACCTCTACGAGCACTTCCCGCGCGAGCAGGTCTACGTCGTCCGCTATCGCCAGCTGATCGACGAGCCGGAGCGCACGCTGGAGGCGATCTCGGTCTTTCTCGGCGTCGATCCGAGCCGGGCCCGGGACATCCCGAGTTCGAACGTGTCCGGCTGGGCGGGCGCGGGCGTCGTCGACAACGGGCTGCGCTACCTCATGCGGGGCGGTGCCGCAGTGGGCAGTTTCGTCCGGCCGATCGTGTGGCGGCGTGCCCGGCGTCCACTACTGACGGCGCTGCACCGGGGGAGCCGGCAACGTCCGTCGCTCGACGTGGAGGTGCGGCGGGCGCTGGTCGGACGGTTCGCCGAGGACATCGCGCTGCTCGAGTCTCTGCTCGGCCGTTCGTTTCAGGACTGGCTGGGCGACAGCGGCCTCGGTACATATGCCGTGCGGAGCTCGTTGGCTCCGTCCGCGCGGGAGGCCTCCCAGTAGAGGCGCGTACCGGTCAGCGTCTCGGCGAGACTCAGATAACGCAGCGTCCGCCCGGCGGGCGTCGGTCCGGCTTGGGCGCGAAACGCATCGGGTGACGTGCCGACGGCAACGCCGGTGCGCTCGAACCAGTTCTCCTCAGCGTTCGCGCGCCCGTCGTAGAACGCGAGCCATGACGTGCCGCTGCGCACCACACTCGTGATCCGCGTGCCGCGCGCATCCCAGGTGCTTGGGGTAGGTGCGAGCGCGGTGCCGACTTCCGTCCAGGCCAGACCATCCGCGCTCGTGAGGTAGATGCTGGTCATCCGGTCGGCCTCCGTGGCGCCGCCGTCGAGCGGGTGCCGACACGCCCACATCTGCCAGTCGGTGCTGCTGCGCCGCACCACGACGTCCTTCCACGCGGTGTCGTCGTCGCCGGGCAGGACGACGGTGCGCTTTCCGGTCGCGAGGTCGGCGATGTCGTAGGCTTCGATGGCCTCGACCCACCAGTGCTTCGAGCGCGACGTCGAGCACGAGACGTACAACCGCCAGGCGCCGTCGTCGGTCGGCACGAGGGCCGGACGTTCGAGCGACGCTGCGCCGAACTGTTCGCTGGTCACGGTGGCGACGGTCGTGAACGAGACGCCGTCCTCGGACCGCGCGATCACGTTGGCGTACCCGCGTCCTGCCGTGACGGGCCGGCGGAGCCGATACGCGAGGTAGAAGTGGCCGTCGTGCCACACCGCCGACGGGCCGCCTGCCCAATAGCCCTCGCCGCAGCCAGGGGGTTCGATGACGACGTCGGAGTCTGGGGCCGCTATGAGGTCGAGGATGTCGGCGGCCTGGGTCACCGGAGCAGCCTATAGACGCTCAGGACTGCAGGTAGCGCAGGACCGCGAGAACACGACGGTTGTCACTCTGCGAGGACGGCAGATCGAACTTGGTGAAGACGTTGGCGATGTGCTTCTCGACGGCCCGTTCCGAGATCACCAGGGCGGCGGCGATGCCCGCGTTGGACAGCCCCTCCGCCATGCTTTGGAGCACTTCGCGCTCACGCGCCGTCAGGGCAGCCAGCGCATCCACCTGCCGGCTCGCGCCGAGAAGCTGGGCGACAACCTCCGGGTCCAGGGCGGTGCCGCCGTCGGCTACGCGCGTCAACGCCTGGACGAATTCGCGCACGTCCGCGACGCGGTCCTTGAGCAGGTAGCCGACGCCTTTCACCGATCCGGCGAGCAGCTCCGAGGCGTAGCGCGTCTCGACGTACTGCGAGAACACCAGCACGCCGACCTCGGGCTGCTGGCGACGGATCGCGATGGCTGCGCGCAGTCCCTCGTCGGTGAAGCTTGGAGGCATCCGGATGTCGACGACGCACACGTCGGGGCGATAGGCGGCCACGGCGGAGCGCAATGCGTCGCCGTCGGGAACGGCGGCGAGAACCTCGTGACCGCGGTCCACCAGCAGTCCGACCAGGCCGTCGCGCAGGATCGCGTTGTCCTCGGCGATCACGACCTTCACGGTGCCGTCCTCCCTGCACGCAACGGCACGTCGATGGTGATGCTCGTCGGCCCGCCGACGGGGCTGTCGACCGTCAGCTTGCCGTCCACCGTCGCGATCCGTTCGGCCAGCCCCGACAGACCGGAACCCGCTCCAAGACTGGCCCCGCCGCGACCGTCGTCGGAGACCTGTAGCCGCAGGCGGGGGCCAACCGTGCGAGCGTCGACGATCACCTGTTTCGCGCCGCTGTGCTTGGCGACGTTGGTGAGCAGTTCGGCCGCGCAGAAGTACGCCATGGTCTCGATGGCCGCCTCCGGCCGTTCGGTGATCGTCGTCCGCA
>JAOPVG010000056.1 GCA_025966255.1 Jatrophihabitans sp. | reverse complement strand
GCAACCCCTGCACTTCATCGCCACTGTGATCGCGGGCAGCCCGACGCTCGATCTCATCGGGTGGTCCCTGACTGGCATCGGCCTGGCCTTCGTGGCCCGCGCGCTGCTGGCCGAACCGACGCTGACCGGTCCGACCGTCCGGCGGGACGCCCTGCCGATCGGAGATTACCGATGATCGACAACACGACGAGGGCGAACACTAGCGAGTCGAGCCTCGTCACCTTCGACACCAGGACGGGCACGACGGCCCGGCTGCGGGACGCTGTCGTCGCGGACAGCGTCCCGCACCGAGGAAGCGCCGATCACCTGCAGGCGATCACGACGGTTAGGCCTTCTCCTGCATGCTCGACCGAGCCGGGTTGCCCTGCTCCCCGGCCTTCGGGTCCTTCTCGTTCTGCTTGGCGCGGACGCCGGCCTCGATGCGATCACCGAGGTGCTTGTCCACGTTGCGCCAGTATTCGAAGGCGCGGTTGAGGATCGGCTCGCTGACCCCGTTGAGCAGATGGCCGACGATGTTGTTGACCAGGCGCTCGCGCTGCGCGTCGTCCAGCACCTCGCGCACCATCGTTCCGGCCTGTCCCCAGTCGTCGTCCTCGGGGCGCAGCGTGTATGCGGTGCGCAGCATCTCACCGTCGGCGTACCAGTGGCCGCCGTCGTCGGTGAGTTCGGGATTAGCCGTCGGACCGCCGTAGGAGTTCGGCGCGTAGACCGGATCGGTCACGTTCCGCACCCGCATCGCGCCGTCCTTGGAGTAGCTGTGCACCTCCACCTTCGGCGCGTTCACCGGGATCTGCTTGTAGTTCACGCCGAGCCGCGCCCGGTGCGCGTCGGAGTAGCTGAACCCACGACCGAGCAGCATCTTGTCCGGCGACAGTCCGGTGCCGGCCACGAGGTTGTTCGGCTCGAACGCCGCCTGCTCGATCTCGGTGTGATAGTCGGTGACGTTCCGGTTGAGCGTCAGCCGACCGACCTCCTGGAGCGGGTAATCGGCGTGCGGCCAGACCTTGGTGAGGTCGAACGGGTTGAACCGGTAGGTCTTCGCGTCCTCGAACGGCATGATCTGCATCTTCAACGTCCAGCTCGGGAACTCCCCGGCCTCGATGTGGTCGTAGAGGTCGCGCTGGTGGTAGTCGGTGTCCACCGCCGCCATCTGGTCGGCCTCGTCCTGCGTGAAGTGCTCGACGCCCTGGTCGGTCTTGAAGTGGTACTTCACCCAGAACCTCTCGCCCTGCGCGTTGATCCACATGTAGGTGTGGCTGGAGTAGCCGTTCATGTGCCGCCACGTGCGCGGGATGCCGCGATCGCCCATCAGCCAGGTGACCTGGTGCGCCGACTCCGGCGAGAGCGTCCAGAAATCCCACTGCATGTCGTGGTCGCGCAGGTTGTTCGCCGCGCGCCGCTTCTGCGAGCGGATGAAGTGCTGGAACTTCAGCGGGTCCCTGATGAAGAACACCGGGGTGTTGTTGCCGACTAGGTCGAAGTTGCCTTCGCTCGTGTAGAACTTCAGCGCGAAACCGCGCGGGTCGCGCCACGTGTCCGGGCTGCCTCGCTCGCCCGCGACGGTCGAGAATCGGATCAGCACGTCCGTCTCGGCGCCGGGCTGGAACACCGCCGCCCGGGTGAAACGGCTGAGGTCCTGCGTCACCTGGAACGTGCCGAACGCGCCACCGCCCTTCGCGTGCGGCTGCCGCTCCGGGATGCGCTCGCGGTTGAAGTTCGCCATCTGCTCGATCAGGTAGTGGTCCTGCAGCAGCACCGGGCCGTCGGGACCGATCGTCAGCGAGTGCTCGTCACTCGCGACAGGCACTCCGGCGTCGGTCGTGGTCGGCGGTCGAGATTCTTGTGTGGTCACGCGAAACTCCTTACATCGACGGACGGGACTCCTTCTTCGGCTGACAGCTGGGGCACCAGCCCCAGAAGACGAGTTCGGCTTCGTCGAGTGCATACCCAGCGTCGGCACTCCGACTTCGTGGCCACTCAACCCGCGGCGTCGTCACGCGCAAACCCGCATGACGCAACGCGGCGACCGACGAAGGAATCATCGATCCCAACGTTCCACCGCTTCTGGAATGAGTCAAGTAACTACCCGCGCGGCTACCTGTCGACGTCCAGGGAACTCCCAGGAACCGATAAGCAGATCGGAAGGCTCCCAGCGGACACTGGAGGAATGAGGACCGACGTGACCCAGTCCGCAAGTCCGTCGTCCGATGCTGTCGCCGAGGCGCGGTTGCTGGTGGTCGAGGACGACCCCAACATCGTCGAGCTGCTGTCCGCAAGTCTGCGGTACGCCGGCTTCGAGGTGGCGACCGCCGCCGAGGGCCACCAGGCGCTGCGGGTGGCCCGCGAGTTCCGGCCGGATCTGATGGTGCTGGACGTCATGATGCCCGGAATCGACGGGTTCGAGGTCGTCCGCCGGCTGACCGCGGAGGGCAACCGGTGCCCGGTGCTGTTCCTGACGGCCCGCGACGCCGTCCACGACAAGATCACCGGGTTGACGGTCGGCGGTGACGACTACGTGACCAAACCGTTCAGTCTCGACGAGGTCGTCGCCCGGATCCGGGCCGTACTGCGTCGGGCTACGTCCGGCCCGACGGCGCCCGCGGAGGCGCGGTTGTCCTTCGCCGACATCGAACTGGACGACGACACCCACGAGGTGTGGAAGGACGGCGCCCTGGTGGCGCTGTCACCCACCGAATTCAAGCTGCTGCGGTACTTCATGGAGAACAGCGGTCGCGTGCTGAGCAAGGCGCAGATCCTCGATCACGTGTGGAACTACGACTTCGGCGGCGACGCCAACGTCGTCGAGTCCTACGTCTCCTACCTGCGGCGCAAGATCGACACCACCGAGCCCCGGCTGCTGCAGACGCTGCGTGGCGTCGG
>JAOPVG010000020.1 GCA_025966255.1 Jatrophihabitans sp. | reverse complement strand
GGCCGCTCATTCCCCGACTCCGAAAGCACCGGGTCATCCGGAGTAGCCGCCAGCGACTCATCGAGCGCCGCCTGCAACCGACTCTGCAGCCCCGCCAAGTCCCCATGCATCCCGTCACGCAACGCGTGCAGCCGGCGCACCTCCAGCGTCGCGTCGGCCACCAGCTGCCGCGCGACGTCGCGAGCATCAGCAACTGTGCGGACCGCTTCAGCCTCGGCCGCGCGCTTGTGCTCGGCCTCTTCCTTCTGCGCCGCCGAACGCCGCAGCCGCAGCGTGATCTCGAAGTCCTCCTGCGCCAGGGTGCGCGCGGACAGCGACGCCGCGTCGATCCGGGCGCGCTCGGCCGCCGATTCGGTGTCGAGCCGGTTGCGTTCGGCCGCCGCCTCGTTGTCGAGCCGGTTGCGCAGCGCCTCGGCCTCGGCCGACAGCCGCGCCTCCTCGGCGCGGGTGCGCTCCTCGCTCGCGGCGAGCGCGGTCTCGATCTCGGTCTTGTGCTGCTCGGCCTCGGCGATCCGGCGGCGGAACGTCTCCTCCGCCTCCGTCATACGCTCGGTGGCCTCGCCGACGATGCGCTCGGCCTCGGCGTGCGCGGCGGCGCGGGTGCGGGCGGCGCTGTCGGCGGCGCCGACGCGCACCTCCTCGGCCTGCGTGTTCGCGTCGGCCCGGACCTTGGCGGCGTCCGCAGCCGCGGCCTGCAGCATCTGCTTGATGCGTTCGTCGACGTTTTCCGCCGTGACTTCCTCGTTCGCGGCGCGGAGCTGCCGACGAAGGGACTCGATCTGGGCCTGCGCGCTCGCCAGCTGGGCGGCGAGATCGGCGCTGCGAGCGGCCGCAGAGTTGCGCTCGGCGGCGAGGGCCCGCAGGTCGTCATCGATGCGACTCAGCTCGCGGTCGACCTGCTCGCGGTCGTAGCCGCGCATCGCCGTGTCAAAGCCCCGGCTCGCGTCGTAGAGCGGCAGGAGGTCTTGGGTGGGCTCGCTCATGCCCACCATCGTCCCACCACCAACCTGATAGCCCCAAGAGGGAGGTCACCGATCGCGGAACCGGTTGATGGCGTCGAGGTGCTTCGCGCGGGTCTCCGAATCTCGCACGCCGAGGCCCTCTTCGGGGGCCAGGCAGAGCACGCCGACCTTGCCCTGGTGCAGGTTGCGGTGGACGTCGTAGGCGGCCTGGCCGGTGTCTTCGAGCGAGTAGACCTTTGACAGGGTCGGGTGGATCGCGCCCTTCGCGATGAGCCGGTTGGCCTCCCACGACTCGCGGTAGTTCGCGAAGTGCGAACCCACGATGCGCTTCAACGTCATCCACAGGTACCGGTTGTCGTACTCGTGCATGTAGCCGGACGTGGAGGCGCAGGTGACGATCGTGCCACCCCGTCTGGTGACGTAGACGCTGGCGCCGAACGTCTCCCGGCCGGGGTGCTCGAAGACGATGTCCGGGTCGTCGCCGCCCGTCAGCTCGCGGATTTTCGCGCCGAATCGCTTCCACTCCGACGGCTGCTGGCTGCCGTCCTTCCAGAACTCGTAGTCCTCGGCGCTGCGGTCTATGATCAGCTCCGCGCCCATCGAGCGGCAGATGTCGGCCTTCTCCGGCGACGAGACCACGCAGATCGGGGTGCCCCCGCCGTTGAGCGCGTACTGCGTCGCGTACCCGCCGAGCCCGCCGGACGCGCCCCAGATCAGCACGGTGTCGCCCTGCTTCATGCCGGCGCCGTGATGTGAGACGAGCTGGCGGTACGCGGTGGAGTTGACCAGCCCGGGCGAGGCGGCTTCCTCCCAGGTCAGGTGGGCGGCCTTGGGCATCAGCTGATTGGACTTCACCAGCGCCAGTTCGGCCAGGCCGCCGAAGTTTGTCTCGAAGCCCCAGATGCGCTGCTGCGGGTCCATCATCGTGTCGTCGTGACCCTGCGGATCCTCGAGCTCGACGGACAGGCAGTGCGCGACGACCTCGTCGCCGGGCTTCCATTTCGTGACGCCCGGCCCGACGCGTAGCACTACGCCGGACAGATCGGACCCCACCACGTGATACGGCTGGTCGTGCTTCTTGGCGAGCTCGGACGAGCGCCCGTAGCGCTTCAGGAACTGGAACGTCGAGACCGGCTCGAAGATCGACGTCCAGACCGTGTTGTAGTTGATAGCGCTGGCCATGACGGCCACGATCGCCTCGCCGGGGCCCAACTCAGGAGTGGGCACCTCCTGCAGATGCAGGCTCTTGCGCGGGTCCTTGTCGCGGGTCGTCACCCCCTCGAACATGTCGACCTCGTCAGCCCGCACGACCATCCCTTCGTAGCTGTCGGGCACGGGCAGGTCGCCGGCGGCATTGGATTCGTCGTTCAGGATCGCGGTGCGTATCTGCTCCACGCCGGTGTTTTTCACGGGCTGGTGTCCTTCACTGCAGGGCCTCCGAGGGGGGCGGTCGGGCGGGCTGGACCGGATGTTACTGGACGGTAACGTCATCAGCTCCGGGGCTCGGCGGGCTGGACGAGCTCGACGAGCACGCCGCCTGCGTCCTTGGGGTGGACGAAGTTCACCCGGCTGTTCGACGTGCCCCGGCGGGGCTCGTCGTAGAGCAGTCGGAGCCCGCGCTCGCGCAGCGTTGCCGACACGGCCTCGACGTCGTCCACCGTGTACGCGACCTGCTGCACGCCGGGCCCGTTGCGGCCGATGAACTTGGCGATCGTCGACTCCTCGGTCAGCGGGGCCAAGAGCTGGATCATCGTGCTGCCGTCGCCCACCGCCAGCATCGCCTCTCGCACGCCCTGATCCTCGTTGGTCTCCTCGTGCACGCTCATGATTCCGAACGTGTCGCGGTAGAAGGCGATCGCCTCGTCGAGATCGGGTACCGCGATGCCGACATGGTCGATCTTGGAGAACAGGCTCGCCGGTGACGTCTGTGGGGAGGGCATCCGGTCATCGTGGCAACCTCAACCGCTTACCGCGACCTTCCGGTGGGACGGTTCACACTTGGCCGAACGTTCTCGCTGGTTATTCTTTGGTGTTTGGTCGGCCTATCTAGGAGGACACCGCAATGGCTGGATCGGTCATCGTCAACGGCGCGCGGACGCCGATGGGGCGTCTGCTCGGCTCCCTGAAGGACTTCTCGGGCGCCGACCTCGGCGGATTCGCCATCAAGGCAGCGCTGGAGCGCTCAGGCGTCGCGCCGGACCAGGTCCAGTACGTGATCATGGGCCAGGTGCTGCAGGCCGGCGCCGGCCAGATCCCCGCCCGTCAGGCCGCTTACAAGGCGGGCATCCCGCTCACCGTTCCGGCGCTGACCGTCAACAAGGTCTGTCTGTCCGGTCTCGACGCGATCGCGCTGGCCGACCAGCTCATCCGCGCGGGCGAGTTCGACATCATCGTGGCCGGCGGCCAGGAGTCGATGACCCAGGCCCCGCACCTCCTCCCGAAGTCCCGCAGCGGCTACAAGTACGGCGCCATCGAGGTGCTGGATTCGATGGCCCATGACGGCCTCACCGACTTCATCGACAGCATCCCCATGGGCGAGTCCACCGAGCAGTTCAACGGCAAGCTCGGCCTCGGCCGCGAGGAGCAGGACGAGTTCTCGGCTCGCTCGCACCAGCGCGCCGCCGTCGCGCAGAAGAACGGCGTGTTCGATGACGAGATCGCGCCCGTGCTCATCCCGCAGCGCAAGGGCGACCCGATCGAGTTCCGCGAGGACGAAGGCATCCGCGCCGACACGACGGCCGAGTCGCTCGGCAAGCTGCGCCCCGCCTTCACCAAGGACGGCACCATCACGGCCGGCTCGGCCTCGCAGATCTCCGACGGCGCCGCCGCGGTGGTCGTCATGAGCAAGGCCAAGGCCGAGGAGCTCGGGCTCACCTGGCTCGCGGAGATCGGCGCGCACGGCAACGTGGCCGGTCCGGACAACTCACTCCAGTCGCAGCCGGCCAACGCCATCAAGGACGCGCTGCGCAAGGAGAACCTGCAGGTCTCCGACCTCGACGTCATCGAGATCAACGAGGCGTTCGCGGCCGTCGGGCTCCAGTCGATGAAGGAACTCGGCGTCAGCGACGACATCGTCAATGTCAACGGCGGCGCGATCGCGCTCGGTCACCCGATCGGCATGTCCGGTGCCCGGTTGGCGCTGTCCCTCGCGCTTGAGCTGAAGCGCCGCGGTGGCGGCAGCGGTGCCGCCGCACTGTGCGGCGGCGGCGGTCAGGGCGACGCGCTGATCCTGCACGTCCCAGCCGCTTCCTGACGGGTGGCCGTCTCTCGGCGTGGCGTCGACGTCGCCGACCTCGTCGAACGGGCCCGGGCCGCGGAACCGCGGGCCGTCGCCCGCCTGATCTCGCTCGTCGAGAACGATTCGCCGGTACTGCGTGAGGTAGCTGCTGCGCTTGCACCGCACGGCGGGCACGCGCAGGTCGTGGGGCTGACCGGTTCGCCCGGCGTCGGCAAGTCGACGTCGACGAACGCCCTGGTCACGACGTTGCGGGCGGCCGGCAAGCGGGTCGGAGTGCTCGCCGTCGATCCGTCGTCGCCGTTCTCCGGCGGAGCGCTGCTGGGTGATCGCGTCCGGATGCAGGACCACGCCACCGACGAGGGCGTCTTCATCCGCTCCATGGCGTCGCGGGGTCAGCTAGGTGGGCTCTCCGCGGCGGTGCCGCAGGCCCTGCGCGTGCTCGACGCCGCGAAGTGCGACGTCGTGCTCGTCGAGACCGTGGGCGTAGGGCAGGCCGAGGTCGAGATTGCGTCATTGGCCGACACCACGCTGCTCGTCGTCGCACCCGGGTTCGGCGACGGCATCCAGGCGGCGAAGGCCGGCATCATCGAGATCGCCGACATCTTCGTCGTCAACAAGGCCGATCGCGACGGCGCCGACCAGGTGGCCCGCGACCTGCGTTACATGCAGTCGCTGGGCGGCCGGCACTCCGACGCCGGCGCGTGGCGGCCGCCGATTCTCAAGACGGTCGCCGCTCGCTCGGAGGGCGTCGACGAGCTCGTCGCGGCGATCGAGAAGCACCGCGCGTGGATGGAGCAGCACGGCGAGCTCGGGCGTCGCCGCCAGCTGCGGGCCGCCGCCGAGATCGAGGCGATCGCGCTCGGGACGGTCCGGCAGAAGTTCGGTGACGTGCACGGCTCGGCCGCGCTCGACGAGGCCGCCGCGCGGGTCGTCGACGGCGAGACCGATCCTTACTCTGCGGCGGACGAACTGGTCGCCACCCTCTGACTTTGACCCGCTAACCCCCGTTGCCCAGGTCGGGCAGGCCGGTGAGGAAGTCGCGGGTCAGGCCGGCCGTCACATCCTGGTACTCGAACTGCGGAACGTGCCCGCAGTTCTCGAGCACCACCGACTGCGACTGCGGCAGCGCCTCGGCCACGAACCGCGCGAAGCCGGCCGGGACCAGCACGTCCTTGTCGCCCCAGATGAACAGCGCGGGCGGACGCAGCTGCGGCAGGCGATCCCAGAAGCCGCTCTCGCCGAACGGCTCGTCCAGATAGATGTGCCGAAGGGCGGAAAAGGTGGCCAGGCGGTTCTGTCGGATCGACACGACCCGGACGAACTCGTCGATTGCCGCCTCGTACCAGGCATCGGGGAGCCGGGTCTGGTCGTAGAACAAATTGCGCAGCCCGCGCATCGCCATCCGCCGCGGAATGCGCACCGGCAGGGCGGCGATCTCGTCGGGCACGATGCGCACGAACGGCACGAGCTGACGCAGCCGGCGGAACGCCACCGCGGGACACAGCAGCACCAGACCGCGCACGTCAGCGGGGGAGTTGAAGGCGGCCTCGAGGCAGGTGCGTCCACCCAGGCTGTTGCCCACCAGCACGGCCGGCCCGGTACAGGTCTCGCGGACGAACGCGAGCAGCCAGTCGCCGAGATAACGCGCGGCGTGCGCCGCCCCCTTGGCCTCGGTACCGCCGTGGCCGGGCAGGTCGGGGACCAGGACGCGGAAGTCCTTCGACAGCGCCGGGATGAGCGGCAGCATCGACGCGTTCGTGGCGCTGAGCCCGTGCACGAGCACGACCGGCGGCGCGTCCACCGGTCCGGCCTCGAGGTAGAACGTCTCGATGCCGCCTGCCTGCACCGACCGCGTGTAGGTGCGAGTGTCGTCGGCGGCATCGCCGGGGAACAGACCGTCCAGCTGCAGCGCCAGGGCGAGGTTGCCCCGCACGGTCAGGAGGCCGTCGAGGAAGGCCTGCACACCGCTGCGCTCCCCGGAGACGACTTCGGTGAGCACCGACAGGGGCGCGCGCACCGTCGTGGTCGGGTGTAGCGGACCGCCGCGGCGGGCTCCAGCGCGCCCGTTCTCGATCTCTACGGTCCAGTTGGCCAGACCGCCGGCCGTGAACAGCAGGGTCGCGCTCGTGTCGGCCAGCAGCGGGGAGTAGATGCCCAGCAGCCGCTCGCGCAGCAGCGGCAGCAGGTCGTTTTCGGTCACCCGACCATCCTTCCCGGTTCGCCTGTTAGCCAACGGGAGCGGATGGCTACTCACGGGTAGCCAGCCAGGTCCGCGACGGACGAAAGCGGCCAGGACGGTGCAAATCGCCGGCATCGACTTCGGGAGAACGAACCGTCGGCCTCGCCGGCCGGTCGCAGCTAGCCCCGTCGAGCGGCCGCCTCGGTGGGCGTCTCGGACGACTCCTCGACCTCGAGCAACGACACCTCGTGCAACGACGCCTCGTACGCCTGGTGCCCGCCGCGCAGCCCGAAGAGGCGCTTGGACAGCAGGAGGTAGAGCACCGCGCAGACGTTGATCACCAGCACCGCGATCTTGAGCCAGCTGGCCTTCCCGACCACCTCGTAGACCTCGAGCGGGATGAACAGCGTGGTGCCGACGACCGCGACGTACTCACCCCAGCGCTTGAGCGACCACAGGCCGATGCCCTCGGCGATCTGCAGCAGCCCATAGAGCAGGATCCCGACCGCGATGAGGTTCAGCGTGGACGGCTTGGCGTTGAGCACCTTCTCGATCGAGTGGATCGTGCTGGAGTCCGACACGTTGAAGTGGATCTGCTTGAAGAACGGATCGAGCGAGCTGAGGTCACGTTCGAAGAGTTCCTTCAGGCTCACCTGCGTGCTCTTGAGGCGGAACACCGCGATACCGAGCCCGAGCAGGATCAGCCCGCGCCCCCAGCGCTCGACGGCCAGCGCGCGCAGGATGAAGGCGCTGCGCAACGCCTTGCCGCGCAGCAGCACAGGTGCGTCGTCGGCCGCCCCGCTCCCGTGCGGTTCGCCGAGCACGTACGTGCCGCAGCGCAGGCACCGCCAGGCGTCGCCCAGCGGCGTGCTCGCCTCGAGCCGGTCCCGGAACTGCGGCTCGGTCGGCGCGTAGGTGACGTGGCCCTTGCGGGCGCAGACGCGAAGATTCCAGTCCATGGCCGGGGAGATTGCCAGTTCTCTAGGCTGGCTGTCGATTCCGGTCGCGGGCGTCCGTCGTATTGAAGGTAGGCCCGAACGGTCGGGTCTTCGAGCGAAAGGTGCCCTCAATGGGTCAGTACCTGGTTCTTTTGTACGAGTCCGAGTCCGCGTGGTCCGAGGTCGACGACGCCAGCCGGGAAAGCATTCTCCAGGCGCACAACGCCTTCGGCGCCAAGCACGGCGCCAAGATCGCCGGCGGCAACGCCCTGCAGCCGACGGCCACGGCCACCACCGTCATCAGCGACGGAGCCGGCGGCTTCACCGTCACCGACGGGCCGTTCGTCGAGTCGAAGGAGGCGCTGGGCGGCTACTACCTGATCGAGGCCGCCGATCTCGACGAGGCCATCGCGATCTCGAAGGACGTCCCGGCGGGCTTCGGCGGCGTCGAGGTCCGGCCGATCATGGTGTTCAGCTGAACCTCTCGGCCGTGGCGGCGGCGGTCGCCGATGCGCACCGTCGCGAGTGGGGTTTCGTCCTCGCCGCGACGGTGCGGGTCACCCGGGACATCGATCTGGCCGAGGAGTGCGTGCAGGACGCCTACGCACAGGCGCTGCGGGTGTGGGAGGAGCGCGGCATTCCGTCCCGGCCGGCCGCCTGGCTGACGACGACGGCCCGCAACCGCGCCCTGGATCTGCTGCGGCGCGATTCCACCCTGACCCGGCTGCTGCCCATGCTAGTGGCCGACGACGTCGTGGACGAGCCGGAGCTGCCCGAGGACGGCGAGATTCCTGACGACCGGCTGCGGCTGATCTGCACCTGCTGCCACCCGGCGCTCGCGCCGGAGGCCAGGGTCGCGCTCACGCTGCGCCTCGTCTGCGGCCTGACGACCACCGAGGTGGCCCGCTCGTTCCTCGTGAGCGAGCCGACCATGGCCGCGCGCATCACCCGGGCCAAGAAGAAGATCGCCGCCGCCGGCATCCCGTACCGCGTGCCGTCGGCGGCCGAGCTGCCCGCGCGGATCGACGCCGTCCTCGCGGTCGTGCACCTGCTGTTCACGACCGGGCACACCGCGCCGGTCGGCGACGGGCTCACCCGCGCCGATCTCGTCGAGCGGTCACTCGATCTGGCCCGGATCCTGCGGAAGCTGCTGCCCGCCGACCAGGACGTCGCCGGCCTCCTGGCACTCATCCTGCTCACCGACGCCCGCCGCGCGACCCGAGTGGACGGCGAGGGACGGCTCCTCCTGCTCGCCGATCAGGAGCGCGCGGCGTGGGATCGCGCCGAGATCGCGGAGGGGGTCGCGCTGGTGCGCGAAGCCCTGCGCCGCCGCCCGCCCGGCCGGTTCGCCCTGCAGGCTGCGATCGCCGCCGTCCACGCCGAGGCGCCGAGCTGGGAGGCGACCGACTGGGACGAGCTGGTCGGCCTCTACGACGTCCTGGCCCAGGTGTGGCCCTCGCCCGTCGTCGCCTTGAATCGCGGTGTGGCGCTGGGGTTCGCGCGCGGTCCACAGGCCGGCCTGGACGAGCTGGACCGCCTCGGCGACGAGCCGCAGCTCGCGACCTACGCCTACCTGTCCGCGTCGCGCGCCGACTTCCTGCACCGCCTCGGCCGCGACGAGGAGGCCCGCACGGCGTACCAGGAGGCGCTGGTGCTCACCGACAACCTCGTCGAGCGGCGCTTCCTACTAGAACGGGTCGCGGCCCTGGACGCGCTCTAGCCCGCCTCAGCGGAACGCGTCGATGCCGGTGAGCGTCGAGCCGAGCACCAGGGTGTGCACCTCGTGGGTGCCTTCGTAGGTGTAGACGGTTTCGAGGTTCACCGCGTGCCGCAGCACGGGATATTCGGTGGTGATGCCGCTGCCGCCCAGGATCGAGCGGGCCTCGCGGCAGATGGCCAGGGCGGCGCTCACGTTGGCGAACTTGCCGAAGCTGATCTGGTGTGGCTTGATGCGCCCGGCGTCCTTGAGCTCGCCCAGGCGGCGAGCGGTGAGCTGCGTCTGCTGCAGTGACACGGCGAGATCGGCGAACTTCTTCTGGGTGAGCTGGAAGCCGGCGATCGGCTTGCCGAACTGGGTGCGTGAGCCCGCGTAGTCGAGCGTCGCCGCGAGGGCGTCGCGAGCCGCGCCGGTGACGCCCCAGATGATGCCGAAGCGCGCCTCGGTGAGGCAGCCGAGCGGAGCCTTGAGGCCGGCCGCCTCCGGCAGCTGGGCCGACGCCGGCAACCGCACGTCGTCGAAGATCAACTCGCTCGTCACCGACGCGCGCAGGGAGATCTTGTGGTGGACGTCCTGGGTCGAGAAGCCGGTCATGCCCTTTTCGACGAGGAAGCCGCGCACGCCTTCGTCGGTCCGGGCCCACACCACGGCGACGTCGGCCAGCGAGCCGTTGGTGATCCACATCTTGTTACCGTTGAGGATCCAGTCGTCGCCGTCGCGCACGGCGCGCGTACGCATAGAGCCCGGATCGGACCCGGAGTCGGCTTCGGTGAGGCCGAAGCAGCCGATCGCCTCGCCCTTCGCCATGCGCGGCAGCCACTGCTGCTTCTGGTCCTCGCTGCCGTAGGCATAGATCGCGTACATCGCGAGCGAGCCCTGCACGCTCACCAGCGAGCGGAGCCCGGAGTCGACCGCCTCGACTTCGGCGCAGACCAGACCGTACTGGGACGCCTTGGCGCCCTGGCAGCCGTAGCCGTCCAGGTGCATGCCCAGCACCCCGAGCGCGCCGAACTCCTGCGCCAGTTCCCGCGCCGGCAGGGTGCCGTCCTCGAACCACTGCTGGATGTTCGGACGCAGTCGGTCGTCGGCGAACTTGCGCACGGTGTCCCGCAGCATGCGGTCCTCCTCGTCGAGGTCGTCGTCGAGGTCCAGGAGGTCGAGGCGGTCCAGGGCGTCACTCATGTCGAGCACGCTACCCGGCGCAAATCGGGCCGTCAGCCGCCCGATGACGGGGTCGACGAGGGGCGGGCCGAGACGGGGCCCGACCGTATTCCCTCGATCTCGCCGGCGGGAGCCCCCGCGGGGGGCCGATCTTCGCGGCCGGGGTTGGCTACCCTCCGGTTATGCCGCAGCCGCTCGAGTTCGATCCGATCGACCGCGCCGGCAACCTGTGGCAGGACCGCTGGCCGGGCGAACCGTCGGCCGTGTACGCGTCCATGCGGGCCGTCACCTCGATCATGCGCGCGCACCAGATCCTGATCGCCGAACTGGACGCGATGCTTCGCCCGTTCGGCATCACCTTCAGCCGGTACGAGGCGCTCGTCCTGCTCGTGCACTCCAAGAACGGCTCGCTGCCGCTGTCGAAGATCGGCGAGCGGTTGCAGGTGCACGCGACATCGGTGACGAACGTGATCGACCGTCTCGAGGCGGCCGGTCTCGTGCGGCGCGAGCCCAATCCGCGCGACGGCCGCGGCACACTGGCGGTGATCACCGACGACGGACGCAA